>JBIQHO010000317.1:0-4171 GCA_044508545.1 Bradyrhizobiaceae bacterium
CGGCCTTGCCTTTCCCAGCGGCAAGGATGATACGCCCGAAGACCCCGACTACTGGGATTTCGTCTACTTCTCCTTCGTGATCGGCATGACCGCGCAGGTGTCCGACGTCGGCGTCACCGACAAGATCATCCGCCGCACCGCAGCCGCGCATGGCGTGATCTCGTTCGTCTTCAACACGGCGCTGCTGGCGCTGATGGTCAACATCGCGGCAAGCGCGCTCTGACCTGACGCGCGCCCGTCAGTTGCAGATCTCCATATTGCTGCCGCCACCAAGGATGCCGCCGCCCTGCGCGGTGGTGCGGAACTCAATCCGGCAGCCGCGCTTGATCTGACGGCAGGTGCGATCGTCGCAGACGATTCCGCCTTGCTCGGGCTTCGCGCTTGCGCGACTCCGAAGCCCGGGCGCAGCGGCCGACGGCGCAGCCAGCTCATCGTCGAGCCTGCCGCGGCCGGCGCGGCGGGGGCGACGATCATCGCGCTCGCGCGACGCGGCAGGCGCCTTGCGTTCCTTCCGCGCGACGCATTCGTCGTCGTCATTGAGCACCTTGCCCTCGCCACAGGTGATCTTCGCGCAAGCATCGCCATCGGCCTTGTAGCCATGGCGACAGATCAGCGGGCAGACGCGCGCCGTCTTGCCCTTGATGATGCCGAGCGCATCAAGGCTGGCGACCTTCACGTCCAGCCTCACATCGGCATGACGATTGAAATTTTCGAGCGCAAGCCGGGATGCCTTGCCCCACTCGCCGTCGGCCGATCCGTTGAAGCAGCCGACACGCCGCAATTCGATCTGCACCGACTTGTTGATCGCAATGGCCGACAAAGCCGGCTGCGCGACCGGCTCGGCGGCCGGGGACAGTGAAGCCGTCTGCTGTTGCGCAGGCGTCCGGGGAGACGCCGACCCGGAGGACGAAGCGGGTGCACCGGCCTGGCTCGGGCTGCGAGCCTGCATGGCCGGGTCCGCCGTCGTTTTGGTATCCGGGGTGCCAGCGGCGCGCTCTGCCGCCTCGCGCGCCTGCTCCGCCGCATCGACTTTCGCCTGCTTGACCCGCTTCGCCTGTTCGGCGGCGATCCTGGCGTCTTCCGCACTCTTGGCGGCGGCGGCCGCCTTGGCCATTTCGCCCTGTTTTGCGCCTTCGGCCGCGAGGCGCGCTTTTTCTTCCGAGGCCACGCGCGCCTTCGCAGTCGCGGCAAGACGTGCATCTTCCGCGGCGATCTTGTCGAGCTGCCCCTTGGCGAGATCGGCATAGAAGCCGGTCGGATAGCTCTTGAGGAACGTATCCCACGCCGCGCGCGTCCCCAGTTGCAGCGACAGTTCGTAATCGCGGCGAACGTCGGCGCGCGCGTCGGCAACGGGGGCGGCCGGCGCAGGAGGCGCGGCCCTGGCCGGCACCAGCGGCACGTCCTCGCCGCCGAGCGAACCGTAGACGTACGGCTCCTGCCGGTTGCTGGTGAGCTTGAGCACGTCGTCGCGCACAAAGCCGAACGCCTTGCGCACGTCGAGACCGGGGGTCGCGATATGGCGCACCAGCGCGTCGGTGAACGGGCTGTTCTTGCTCTCGCCATCGGCCGCGGTCGAACCGGCCTTGGCCGCATAGGCGATCAGCGTATTCGGCGACGTCGGCTCCACCTTGGCGAGGCCGCGGCCGACCGAGCGCATGCCGACCTTCTTCATGGTCTTGCTGAACGGATTGTCCCGGCATGCGTCGAGGATCACCAGCCGCAATTGCTTGGCCGATTCCACGGCGACCAGCACGCGATCGAGCGACACCGCCTCGTCGTAGACGTCGGTGTCGCGCTGGAGCGCCGCATCGACCGGAATCAGATAGTTGGTGCCCTCCACCTCGATGCCGTGGCCGGCATAGTAGATCACGGCCATGTCGGCATTGCGCGCCTTGTCGCCGAAGTCGCGCAGCGCCCGCCGCATATCGGCCCCGGTCAGGTCATGGCGAGCCTCGACCACGTCGAAGCCCGCCTGTTTCATGGTCCGGGCGAAAGCGGCCGCGTCGTTGTCGGGATTGGCGAGTTGCGGAACGTTGCGGTATTCCGAGTTGCCAATCACCAGCGCCACGCGGGCCGCCGCCGAGGCCGGCTGACAGGCCAGCACCGGGACCGCGACAAACAAAAATCCCAACAAACCGAAATATCGTCGCAAGCTCATGCGGCACGTCCTGATCGTTCATTCATATCACGATTGCGGGCTGACCTGAAATCAGGGCCCGGCTTTGCGAATCAGCTCACAATCGGCAGAACGGGTACATCCTCCATGTCGGATCGTTCCACACCGGAATGAGACGCCGGCAACCCGCAAAACGTTCAACCGGCCGGGCCGGCCGCAGCGCCCCGTTGCGATCGATCCGCCCGCCCAATACGCTCCCACCAGGTGCCTCGGCGCGGCCATCGCTCCGCCGGAGCGCCCGTGACCCTTCCGCTGTTCCACGCCACGACGCGCGGCCTCCGCTTGCCATGACCGAAACCTTCCTGACATCCCTGCTCGTTCTCACCGTTCTTGCCGCTTCGGCGGCATTGGCCCGGCGACTGGTGACGGCGCCCGCCATCGTGTTTCTGGTGGTCGGCATCGTGCTGGCTTTCGTGCCGGGCTTTCCTCCCGTTGAAATGGCGCCCGAAAGCGTGCTGCTGATGGTGCTGCCGCCGCTGATCTATTCCGCCGGCGTCTCCATGAGCTGGCGCGAATTCAAATCCAACCTGCGGCCGATCGCCCTGCTCGCCATCGGCTGCGTCATCTTCACCACCTGCGCGGTCGCGGCGGCGACGCACTGGCTGCTCGGCCTGCCCTGGGGCGTCGGCTTCGTGCTCGGCGCGATCGTCTCGCCGCCCGACGTGGTGGCGCCGCTTGCCATCGCCAAGCGTCTGCATCTGCCGCACAGGATTCTGGTCATCCTCGAGGGCGAGGGCCTCGCCAACGATGCCACCGCGCTGATCCTCTATCGATTCGCGGTGCTCGCGGTCTCGACCGGCACCTTTTCGCTGCCGACCGCGGCCGGATCGTTCGTCCTCATCCTGTTCGGCGAGATGGCGTTCGGCGCCGCCGTCGGCTGGCTCAGCCTGCGGCTGCGCCAGTGGGCCCAGGATGCACGGGTGGAAATCCTGCTGTCGCTGCTCACGCCCTATCTCGCCTACTGGGTGCCTGAACATCTCGGCGGCTCCGGCGTAATCGCGACCGTCGCCGCCGGACTTTATGTGAGCTGGAACGGACCGCTGCTGATCCCGGCGGCGACGCGGCTTCAGGGCATCTTCTTCTGGGATCTGGCGATCTGGCTGATCGAGGGCGTGCTGTTCCTGCTGATGGGGTTCGAGGTGCGGGTGCTGATGGAGAAGGCGAAGGCGGTCCCGATCGGCGAGGTGCTGGTGGCGGTCGCGCTGACCTCGGCCATCGTCATCGCGGCTCGATTCATCTGGGTCTTCCCCGGCACCTACCTGACCCGCATCCTCAGCGCGCGGGCCGGGCGGCGCGATCCGACGCCGTCATGGCGCTATGTCGTGGTGATCGGCTTCACAGGGATTCGCGGCGTGGTGTCGCTCGCGGTGGCGCTGGCCCTGCCGCTGACGCTGCCGGGCGGCGAGGCGTTTCCCTATCGCGACCTCATCCAGCTGACGAGCTTCGGCGTCATCTTCGTGACGCTGTTCGGCATCGGCCTGACGCTGCCGTTCGTCGTCGATCTGCTCGGCGTCTCGAAGCGTGGCCGCCGCGAGGCGCTGAAGGAACGCGAGGCCGAGATCGCGGCGCGGCGAACCATCATCGAGGCTGCGCGCGGCGCGCTCACCACCATCATCACCGAACGCAAGCTGCCCGAGGGCCTCGCCAAGTTTCTCGAAGCGCGGCATGAAACGCGGATGCGGGCGTTGCCCGATCCGCCGCGGAACGGCGACGAACATTCGCCGGCGACGAAGGGAGCATCCATGGTTCGCGAGATCATCGGCATCGAGCGCGCGCATCTCCACCAGCTCTTGCGCGATGGCAAGATCACCGATGAAACCCGCCGCCGGATCGAGCGCGACCTCGACCTGGAGGAAGCGGTGGTCGACAACCGGGAAAAGCACACGCCGCTGTAAGTGCCGGTTCCTGCTGAAAGCGCTTCATCGGAACACGACGTGCTCCCCTCTCCCGCTTGCGGGTCGAGACGAGCAAAGCTCGCTCTGAGAGCGTTGGGGA
>JBIQHO010000318.1:0-2107 GCA_044508545.1 Bradyrhizobiaceae bacterium
CCGCATCGTCGAGACGGGAAATGGCAAACGAGGTTCGTTGCGCGATGTTGCCTTTGAGAATGACCGTCCCGGCATGAATCTCCCGTCCCGCAACCGGAAAGATGTCTTTGTGGGCCAACGGAACGCCATGGAGCGCGCCGAGCTGCTCGCCGCGAGCCTGTCTTTCGTCGAGTTGCCGGGCGCGATCGAGAGCGATCTCCTCATCGATCCGGAAGAACGCATTATAGCGCTGACCGATCGCTGCGGCCCGCGCGAGACTCCAATGCGTCACCTCCCGCGCGCTGAATTTCCGCGAAGCAATGCCGTCGGCCAGATGGACGAGATCGAAAGTCTCAAAGTCACTCATCGCAATGCCTCTCGGCAAGCGCGTCGCAGATAGGGCCGAATCCATAAATGTGATCGGTCAGGTTCAAGCGCTCGGAAGCCGCCTGATCCACCGCGGAGTTATTTGCAGCGGCAACCGAAGCGGCTGTCGCCATCCGCGTTTCGGACCAGCCGGCCGCGCGCAGGTCGAGCAAGGGAGGGAATGGGGTGCGTCGGGATTGGGTCATGGCTGCGCCGCCCCCAGAACGTCCTTGCGATACCAGTCGTTGACCTCGTCACCGGTCGTCAGCCAGATATCCGGGTGGCCGGCGATATATTCGAGGGCGCGCTTGAGATGCTTGAAACGGAACGGCTGACCGACAAGGAAGGTGTGCAGGCAGATCGGCATGATGCGGGCATTCGTCGCGCCTTCGGCATAAAGAACGTCGAACTGATCGATAATCATGTCGCCGAACACGCTTGCCGGCTGACCGAGATTGAGAAACGCCGGGACGTCATTCAACTCGATCGTGTAAGGCATCGATATGAGGCTACCGGTGCGTGTGTGAATTTTGAACGGCTGATCGTCCGCGGTGAAATCGCATAGATATTCGACGCCGAGATCGGCCAGAATGTGCGGCGTTTCGAACGTTTCGCTGAGGAACGGCCCGATCCAGCCTTTCGTCTTCCGGCCGATGGCCTGCTCCATGATGGTCAGGACTTCGCTGATGACGCGCCGCTCGTTCTCGGGGTCGAGATGGGTCAGGAAGCTGTTTGGCGCGTTGTTCAAGCCATGGCCCATCCACGCCCAATTCCGTTTGCACCCTTCCTCGATGATCCGCGGATATTCCCGAATGGCATCCGAGTTGAGGCAGACCGTGCCGCGCATTCCGAGCGCGTCCATGACCTCGATCATTCGCCACAGTCCCACGCGGTTGCCGTAATCACGCCACCCGTAGTTCATGGTGTCGGGAGTTAAGGTCGCCGTTCCCGGAACCAGAGCGGTGCCCGGCAAGTTTTCGGGAAAATGCTCGATATTGACGTAGGGGATGACGGCGACCCGCGCGCCTCCCGGCAATTTCAGGGGCTTGCGATCGACCATCGGGACGTAATCATAGAAGCCGGTCTGCGTCAGTTTGGTCATTTTTTGTCGTGCCCTGATAAGACTAAGATGCGTCTGGAGCAGCATTCGATGAAGCCAGACGGCCGAGCATCGCCCGCTGATCGATCGGGCGACAAACGATTTATTTGTTGCTATGGATTACCTTGGGTCATGCGTATCGAGGGCGACAAGCGATCCATCGTTGCTGCACCGCACATGGTTCGACCTGTCTGTTCGACGGAAACAGGCGCCGCCGTTCATAGCCCTGCCCTGACGACCGGCCGGAAGTCGTGAGATGAAACGAGGCTTGCCCCCATTGCTTGCTTTGCGCGCGTTCGAAGCCGCGGCGCGCCATTTGAGTTTCTCGAAAGCGGGAGAAGAACTGAACGTCACGCAGGCGGCGATCAGCCGGCAGATCAAGGTTCTTGAGACGTTTCTCAACCGATCGCTGTTCAATCGCCTGACGCGCCAGGTTGAACTTACACCGCACGGCCGGTCATATCTCACCGCCGCAACGCAAGCCCTCGAAATCATCGAGCGGGCAACTTGCGAACTGAAGACGCAACATCGCTCATTGTCGATCAGCGTTCTGCCGTCGATCGGATCGCTCTGGCTGATGGAGCGCATGACGAGTTTTGCCTGCGCCTATCCGGAAATCGAGATGCACATCTCCAGTTCGATGGACCCGGTCGACTTCAAGCA
>JBIQHO010000318.1:2117-4156 GCA_044508545.1 Bradyrhizobiaceae bacterium
ATCACAAGATCGACCTTGCAATCCGCGTCGGCAAACTTCCCGGTCAGGTCTACGATCCGGAGATGCCGCAGATCGAGTTCACGATGGTCGAGGATTGGACCGGCGTCAGCGCAATCCATCTGTGGGATGATTATGTCGTGCCGGTTTGCAGCCCGAAACTGATGGACCAGCTCGGCCCCATTCAAAGTCCCGAGGATCTGAACCGTTATTGCCTCATCTACAATACGCGGCGGCCCGATTGCTGGTCGCGATGGTTAGGGGCGAACGGAGCGCGGACCGTTACCGGCTCGGGACGATTGGAGGTCAGTCACTCCTTCATAGCGGCAAAGGCGGCGCGCGAAGGATTGGGTGTCGCCTGCCTGTCGAGCATCGAGGTCGATCCGTGGAGTTCGAGAGACAAGCTCGTCAAGCCGCTCACAACCGAGGTGAAAAGCGCCGGCGCTTATTATCTCCTTGGCTTGCAGGACCGTTTGGCCGCGCCCGACGCGAGGCTGTTTCACGATTGGCTGGTTGGCCAGTATCGGCCCTGACCGCAATCCGGTCGACAGACGCCTGGGCAGGTCATGGGAACCTTCCGCACGCCCGATCGTTGGTTGTATGACCCGCAGCCTTTATGCGGCAGTGCAGCAAATTTTGGACACATTGCTCCTGAATAAGCCCGCCATCACATGTCATCAGGGATTTTATTCATGCGTTTGCCGCGCCTCTCTCCCCGTTTGTGCCAATTCGCCCTTGCCGGGGCCGCCCTCGCCGCCGTTCCGGCCGTGGCGCAGACCCCTTACGACGGTCAATGGAACGTGACTGTCGTGACCCGCTCCGGCAACTGCGAGCCGACGGCGCAGTACCCGCTCACCGTCACCGACGGCAAGATCTCGGCGGCGAACGCCGATATCTCCGGCCGCGTCGGCCCCGCCGGACTGGTGAAAGTGTCGTTCCAGGGCGCTTACGCCAACGGCCAACTCAGCGGCAATGCCGGCTCGGGCAAATGGAACGGCGCATCCGCCGGAATCCCGTGCAGCGGCCTGTGGCAGGCCTCTCGCCAATAGGTAAGGAGACTCCCATGACGGTCAGGACGCGTCGCGCCACCCTTCTCACACCGGCCCTTGCCGGCCTGGCCCTCGTCGCGTTCGGATCCGTCGCGCCAGCGCAATCGCCCGGCGTGTTCTCCGGCATGGCCGGCGTGTGGTCGGGCAGCGGCACGGTGTCGCTCGACAACGGGCAAAGCGAGCGCATCCGCTGCCGCGCCACCTATGCCGTGAGCCGCGACGGCAGCGGCCTCAATCAGGTGCTGACCTGCGCCAGCGACAGCTACAAGTTCGACCTCAAGAGCAACGTGATCGCCAACGGCGGCGTGTTAAGCGGAACATGGAGCGAGTCCAGCCGCAATATCGCCGGGAATTTGCAAGGCAGAGCCGGCCGCGGCCACTTCGACGTCGTCGTCGGCGCGCCGTCGTTCACCGCGAATCTGTCGATGACGACGACCGGCAACCGGCAGCGCGTCACCATCCGTTCGGAAGGCGCTTTCCGGAGCGCCTCGATCTCGCTGTCGCGCCGCTAGTCAGCGGCGGCCATATCCCCATCTTCCTTTCCTTCCTCGACCGCGTTCTTCACCGGGGCTCGCGCCGCCAGCGATCACGCGCGATCACATCTGCTGCATCGCGGCCGGGCCATCCTGGAAATCGTAAAAGCAACGCATTTGCGTTGCGACATCGTCAAAGAACGAGGTGTATAGTCGGCGGCATCAGCAGCAGTCAGCAACAGAGGAAGTCACGATGCCAGCCATTGCGGAATCCCTGTCCAGGCCGATCCATAACGGCCCGCGCGAACGCGAGCTGCCGACCTGCCCGGTCTGCGCCGACTCGATGATTGCCGCCGAAGCCTCCGCATTCCTGTCGGAGAACGTCGTCGGCTACCTGTGGGCCTGGGAGACCTGCGGTTACGGCTTCGTGACCGAGCATCCGATCAGGGCGATCGCCTGCAACTGACATCTTGAGGATTCGGCGTCGCCTTATCGCGGCGCGAGGTCGCCGCGCTGCCAC
>JBIQHO010000319.1:0-4144 GCA_044508545.1 Bradyrhizobiaceae bacterium
CAATCTCAAAGTATCCACGCTGCAAGCGCGCCGCGTTGGTGGCGACGCCGAAGTGGCGGCAGACTAACAGCGACACCGTCGCCGGGAGACCAGACCATGGCCAAGGCCGCCAAGACCATCAAGGTCGAGCAGACCGCCAGCGCGATCCGCCGTCATCACTCGCAGCGCGAGACGCTGATCGGCCTCAAGCTGAACAAGATCGGCCGTGTTGCCGAGCTGAACGATACACCGGAAGTCTGCGGCATGATCGCCAAGGTCCGGCATCTTGTCCGCGTGTTCGGCGAGGCGTAATTTTTCTGGATCGTGTCCGGCCGCGGGGCGGCCGATGCGAGCAGGTCGAGGGAATAGAACGATGAAACTCACGGATCTCGCCGACAATGCCGGTTCGCGCAAGAAGCGCACCCGCATCGGCCGCGGCATCGGTTCGGGCAAGGGCAAGACCGGCGGTCGCGGTGGCAAGGGCCAGACCGCGCGCTCGGGCGTGCGCATCAAGGGCTTCGAGGGCGGCCAGATGCCGCTGCACCGTCGCCTGCCGAAGCGTGGCTTCAATAACATTTTCCGGCTGGAGTTCGCCGAGATCAACCTCGACCGGCTCCAGGCCGCGATCGATGCCGGCTCGATCAACGTGAACGAGACCGTCAACGCCGGGTCGCTGGTGAAGTCCGGCGTGGTGCGGCGCGCCAGGGACGGGATCCGCCTGCTCGGCCGCGGCGAGATCAAGGCGAAACTCACCATCGAGGTCCATGGGGCCTCGAAGTCCGCGATCGCGGCGGTCGAGAAGGCTGGCGGCTCGGTGAAAATCCTTGCGCCGAAGAAGGACGAAGGCGAGGCGGCGTAACATCTGCGTCATCGCCTGCGTTGGCGCACGACGCCAGACTTGCGAATGGTAGATTTATCGACAGCCGAGCACCACAAGAGGTCCGAGGTCCGGGTGCCCACTATCGCGGAGCATGACGGCAAGGTTGGCGCGGGAGAAAGCTGAATATGGTCTCAGCGGCGGAACAACTGGCGGCGAACCTTAACTTCTCGGCGTTCGCGAAAGCCGACGAACTGAAGAAGCGCATCTGGTTCACGCTGGGCGCGCTGCTCGTCTACCGGCTCGGCACCTACATCCCGCTGCCGGGCATCGACCCCACGGTCTGGCAGAAGGTTTTCAACTCCCAGGCCGGCGGCATCCTCGGGATGTTCAACATGTTCTCCGGCGGTGGCATCGACCGCATGGCGATCTTCGCCCTGAACATCATGCCGTACATTTCGGCATCGATCATCCTGCAACTGTTGACCAGCGTGTCGCCGAAGCTGGAGGCCCTCAAGAAGGAGGGCGAAGCCGGCCGCAAGATCATCAATCAGTACACCCGCTATCTCACCGTAGTGCTGGCGTTCTTCCAGTCCTATGGCATCGCCGTCGGCCTCCAGGGCGCCGGCAACGTCGTCACCAATCCCGGCATGTTCTTCCTGATCTCGACCGCGATCACGTTGACCGGCGGCACCATGTTCCTGATGTGGCTCGGCGAGCAGATCACCTCGCGCGGCATCGGCAACGGAATTTCGCTCATCATCATGGCGGGCATCGTCGCCGAGTTGCCGTCCGCGCTCGCCAACATGCTGGAGCTTGGCCGTCAGGGCGCGCTGTCGACAGGGATCATCCTGATCGTCCTGATCATGGTGGTGGCCGTCATCGCCTTCATCGTGTTCATGGAGCGCGCCCAGCGCAGGCTGCTGATCCAGTATCCGAAGCGCCAGGTCGGCAACAAGATGTTCGAGGGGCAGTCCTCGCACCTGCCGCTAAAGCTCAACACCTCGGGCGTGATCCCGCCGATCTTCGCCTCGTCGCTGCTGCTGCTGCCGACGACCGTCGCGAACTTCAACGCGGGCAGCGGACCGGAGTGGTTCCAGTGGCTGAACACCCAGCTCGGCCATGGCCGGCCGCTGTTCCTGTTCCTCTATCTCGCGCTGATCGTGTTCTTCACCTTCTTCTACACCGCGATCGTCTTCAACCCCACCGAGACCGCCGACAATCTGAAAAAGCACGGCGGGTTCATTCCGGGCATCAGGCCGGGCGAGCGCACCGCCGAATATATCGATTACGTGCTCTCGCGCATCACCGTGCCGGGCGCGATCTATCTCGCGGTCGTCTGCCTGATTCCGGAGATTCTGATTTCCTACGCCGCTGTGCCGTTCTACTTCGGCGGCACCTCGCTTCTGATCGTCGTCAGCGTGACGATGGATACGGTGTCGCAGGTGCAGGGATATCTGCTGGCCCATCAATATGAAGGGCTGATCAAAAAATCCAAATTGCGGGGGCGGCGCCGATAATTCCGATGTCGGCCGACCGGTCACATTCGCGCTCGGTGCGCCATGGCGACGTGACGGCGTGGCTTATGAACTTGAGGATCGGCGCTGATGTGTCCCGTTCCCAATAACGAAACGCGGGTGCGCGGCCGCTCGCGCAACCGGCGAGGGGGCATTTCGTCATGAGACTGATTCTTCTCGGACCGCCGGGGGCAGGGAAGGGAACCCAGGCGCAACGCCTGACCCACGACTACGGAATCGTTCAGCTCTCCACCGGCGACATGCTGCGCGCGGCTGTCGCCGCCGGCACGCCGGTCGGGCTCAAGGCGAAGGACATCATGGCGAGCGGCGGGCTGGTTCCCGACGACGTCGTCATCGGCATCATTTCCGATCGGCTTGACCAGCCGGACGCGGCCCGCGGTTTCGTCCTGGACGGCTTTCCGCGCACCGTGCCGCAGGCCGAAGCGCTGGACCAACTGCTCGACTCAAAGAAGCTCAATCTCGACGCCGCTATCGAACTTCGTGTCGATGAGCGCGCACTGTTGCAGCGCGTGGAAAGCCGGGTCGCGGAAATGACGGCCCGGGGAGAGCAGGTGCGCTCCGACGATACGCCCGAGGTGCTCTCGAAGCGCCTGGCGAGCTATCGGACCCTCACCGAGCCGCTCATTCGCTACTATTCGGAGCGCGGCAAGCTGCTGACCGTTGACGGTATGATGGCTGTCGAGGACGTCACGCGGGATATCCGCAGCGTCCTGAGGCGGTCGGGGGTGCCGATGTCGAAATTCGGCGTCCGCAGGTGGTAAGCCGCCCGAAAATCGATCCCAAGAAGCATGATCGCTCCAATGGCTTGTCATGCCGGATGGTGAACCGGCAGGAGGACCAAGCCAAAAGGCGGTCGAAAAAGTCACGAAAAGGCGAGCAAATGGCTCGAAACGGTTGACGAAACGATACTCAATCCCTAATAAGCGGGCATCCAGCGGATCGTTTGAGACGATGCCGGGCCCCAGGATCGCGCGGGTCGGGCGTCGTGTTGGTGTTTGAGGATACCCGCCTGAAATATTGAAGGAAAGGCCAGCCTATCGAAGGCTGGTGACAGGAGAAAAGTCTGTGGCCCGTATTGCCGGCGTGAATATCCCGACCAACAAGCGCGTCGTCATCGCGCTTCAATATATCCATGGCATTGGTCAGAAGAATGCCGCCGAGATCATCGAGAAAGTCAAGATTCCGGCCGATCGCCGGGTCTCGCAACTGACCGATCAGGAAGTGCTTCAGATTCGTGAAGTCATTGATCGCGACTACCTTGTCGAAGGCGATCTTCGCCGTGAAGTCGGCATCAATATCAAGCGGCTGATGGACCTCGGCTGCTATCGCGGCCTGCGTCATCGCCGCGGTTTGCCGGTGCGCGGCCAGCGCACGCATACCAACGCGCGCACCCGCAAGGGGCCGGCCAAATCGATCGCCGGCAAGAAGAAGTAACGAAAGCGACAAACGGGCGGGGAACAGCGGATAGTCGTTTCTATCGCTGCTTTGCCGTTCGCTACTCGCTGGTGGAGCCGCTGGCATTACGGCGGCGTTGAGATCACAGGAAAGGCTGACAATGGGTAAGGAAGCTGCGACACGCGTGCGCCGTCGCGAACGCAAGAACATCGCGTCCGGCATCGCGCATGTAAACTCGTCCTTCAACAACACCACCATCACCATCACCGACGCGCAGGGCAACACCATCGCCTGGTCGTCGGCCGGAACGATGGGCTTCAAGGGATCGCGCAAATCGACCCCTTACGCTGCGCAGGTCGCTGCGGAAGACGTTTCAAAGAAGGCGCAGGAACACGGGATGCGCACCCTCGAGGTC
>JBIQHO010000320.1:0-4127 GCA_044508545.1 Bradyrhizobiaceae bacterium
TCCGCCGTCATCGGTGTTCTCGACGACAAGCCCGAACTTGTTGCCGGAGAAACGGCCGAGCACGTCGCCGCCGCGCAGGCGTGCGCGAATACGTTTCGCGATGTCGCCGATCACCTCGTCTGCGACATCGAAGCCGAAGGCGTCGTTGATTCGCGCAAGATGGTCGATGCCGAGCAGCAGGAAAGCGAATGACGACCGGTAGCGCACAGCTTCCTCGATCGCGGCCGCGAGCGCGGCCGTCAGATGCGTGCGATT
Source organism: Bradyrhizobiaceae bacterium (assembly GCA_044508545.1). Classification (GTDB taxonomy): domain Bacteria; phylum Pseudomonadota; class Alphaproteobacteria; order Rhizobiales; family Xanthobacteraceae; genus Nitrobacter. The sequence goes on from JBIQHO010000320.1 coordinate 256, forward strand.
GAGTTCGCCGGTCAGGGCATCATTGCGAGACAACATGACAAGCTGCTCGTCGCGCGCGCGCCGCTCGTTCTCGAGCCGCACGATGCCTTCGACGCGCACCGCCTTGCCGTCGGCGCCGGCGAACCAGCGGCCGGATTCCTCGATCCAGAGCACCGGAGCCGAGGCGCTGGCGCGCACCCCGTATTCGATGCGGTAGACCACGCCCTCCCCCGGACGCCGCTCAGGAATCGCGGCCCGCAGGATGTCCGCCCGTATCGACCCCGAAGGCTCGATCAGCCGGGCCAGCCCGGCGCCGGTTGCGAGCGAGGCCGGCTCGATGTCCCGGAAGATCGATGCCGCCCCGTCGGTCCAGGTCATGACATCGCTGGCGACATCCCAGACGAAGGCCGCCCGACCGAGCGCGGCGAGAATGGACGAGACCTCGGGCCGGTTCGGCGGCCCGTCAGCAATCTGCGGCGTGCCTGCGCCGGACGAGGACTTGGCTGCCGGTGAGCTCGCGGACGTCACGATCGCCTCATTCTGGGACGCGGACAGTGATTCCCTCAAAGCATAGGACCTCTCCGCCCCCAAGGCAAAGCTCATAAACGCCCGCAGAGCCGGTCATTTGCCGCCGGAATCGGACCGCTGGAGCCTCAATGATCCCGGCACGGCCCTTGCGAGGCCAATGGCAAACGCGGACCCGGTGTCCCGAAACGGCACATGCTCCCGGAGCGGAATAAAGATGAAGATCACGCAAACCGACCGGATCGCAGCCAGCGCCGCAGATGCGCGGCAGGATGACATCGCGACAAGATCCGCTCGCGCAAGACCCGCCGGCGTCGCGGAGGTATCCGTGATCGCGCCTATCGAGCACCCGCCCATTTCGCGCGCCACGGCGCGCCATGACGCGTCCTTCGTCACGCAACTGATCGCCACGGCGCAGCATAGTCCCCAGACGCGGGTGTTGCGCCGCGCCGAGCCGGCGGTCGCGCGCGCCGCCTATCATTCAACGAACGAGCAGAACCAGGACAACGCGCAAGCGGCTCCGCGGCTGCTGCGCGTCATCTGAGATCACGCTGATCCTGGATCGATCGATCCAGGATCATAAACGTGATCCATCCTCGCCCGATTCGTCAGGGCAGGCTTGGCTTGGATTTAGAGGGCTCGGCCGATGGCGTCGGCGTCGCACTGCCGGACTGGACGTCGCCTGCCGGAATGTCCGGAGACCGCTCGCCCGCGGCGGCCTCAAGGTGAACGACCACCGGCTCGGTCGCGCTATTGGGAGGCGATTGGGCGATCGGCGCAGCCGTTGGACCGCCGGACGCAGGCGCAGGCGGCAAAACCGATGCCGGCGCGGAAACGGGCGGCGGATCGAACCGCGGTTCGGACGCTGCGGCTTCAGTCGCCGGTTGCGAGGACGCGGCCTTCGCGCGGGCCGGCCGCCGCGTCCGCAAGGCGATGCCGGACAGGAAGTCCACCAGCGCCAGCAGCGTCAGCATGAAAAAGGTCGATGAACCGAACTGCGGCAGCATGACGAATTCCGCCGCGGCGGCGCCGAACACCACCAGGGCCAGCACATGATCGGTGAGGTACTTGCCGCCGGCACGGGAGCCTTTGATAATCTCGAACAGCAACAGGACGATGCCGAGCGCAAGCAGCACGTCGCCGAGCGTCACCGGCCATGCCGCGCCCGACACCAGCGTCAACGTGAAAACGGGCTCCGTCAACAGGACGCCCGGCATCAGGAAGACGATGATGTTGCAGATCGCGAGAGGAATAAGGAGCAGCGGAAAACCGATCACGGACATCGGCGAGGCCTCCGTCATTCAAGCGGGAGGGTTGAATTCGCGCCGAATCCAACCTGACCTGGCTTGCTCCTCTTATTCTTGTTCCGGGTTATTTCGGGACCTGCGATGCCCGCCCCGGAAACCTGGAATGAGGCCGGATCAGGAGTCGCTCCTGGCCTTCAAAACCTGACGGCCCTTGTACATGCCGGTCTTCAGGTCGAGATGGTGAGGACGTCGCAGTTCGCCGGAATCCTTGTCCTCGGCATAGGTCGGCTTTTGGATTGCGTCCGCCGAACGGCGCATGCCACGCCGCGAAGGCGATGTTTTTCTTCTTGGAACGGCCATATCGGTGTCCTTGCAGGATGTTGTTGTCGGGTTATCCGGGCAGCGCCCGGAGCAGGCGCGCCGGTCCGGATGCACGAGCTGAATGCTGTAAGACGGCGCTTATAATGGAAGGAAACCGCCAAAGCTAGGGCTCGCGCCAGCAAATGCGCAGTTCGGCGGCCTGCGCGCGGACCATATAGGTTCCGGCCAGCCGGCGCACCCCGGGACCCGGTTTTCGGGCGCTGCGCCTGACCGGATTGGGTAAAATTGCCGCCATCAGCGCGGCTTCCCGCGCCGTCAGGCTGGAGGCGGAGCGCCCGAAAGCATAGCGGGAACCGGCCTCGGCCCCGAACTGGCCGCCCGGGCCCCATTCGGCGATATTCAGATAGATTTCGAGAATCCGCCGCTTGGGCATGACGGCGTCGATCCACATCGCCAGCGGAAATTCCAGCGCCTTGCGGACCAGGCTGCGTCCCGGCCAAAGGAACAGATTTTTGGCGACCTGCTGGGTGATGGTCGAGCCGCCGCGCCTCACCTCGCCGTCCTCAGCATCATCGATCACCTCGCGCAGCGAGTCCCAGTCGATGCCGTGATGGCTGCAGAACTTTGCATCTTCCGACGCGATCACGGCGCGCGGCAGCGCCGGCGAGATCGCCGCGAAATCGATCCACTGCCGCGACATCGGCGCGCCGGAGAGCTTGCGCCACATCATCAGCGTCGAGACCGGATGGCCGGTCCGGTACAGCGGCGTCAGCACATAGGGCAAAAGCAGCAGGCCGACGACGGCCAGCAGCGTGACACGGATCGCCCGCCGCATCAGGCAATCGCGCCTTCGACAATGAGCCGGCAGCCGGGCTCGCCCGAGCCGCAACACAGACCGTTCACCACATGGCGATGGACGATTCTGAGAACGGCGAAAGCAGGCATCGAAAACTCCTTCTTGGCAAATCATAACACAACCGGCCGGCATATTGCCGGACCGGGCGGAATTGACGAAGCCGGTGTCATGGAGGATTGTCCGGCCGACCAGAGGGGCCGTTGCGCCTGGTTGTTATTCCCCAAACCGCGTCAGCGGCTGTCGGGAATCCAGTAACACGGGGGAAATCCGCGAATACTGGATTCCGGGTTCGTCGCTTCGCGATGCCCGGAATGGCAAAAGCAGCGACCCGGATCGTTTTCTGTCTTGTTCTCTTCCTGGAGCCCTTTTTGATGACGTCCGGACTTTCATCCGCCGATTTCGCCAAACGCCTCGACAGGACGGCGGACGAAACCGAGGCCCTGCTGGGCAAGTTGCTGGCCGAAACGGTGTTGCCCGACGAGACGGCGCGGCCGAAGCGACTGATGGACGCCATGCGCTATGCCTCGCTCGGCGGCGGCAAGCGGCTGCGGCCGTTTCTCGTGGTCGAAAGCTCGGCGGTATTCGCGGTCCCGCGCGACGCCGCGCTGCTGGCCGGCGCCGCGCTCGAATGCATCCACTGTTATTCGCTGATCCACGACGACCTGCCGGCCATGGACAACAGCGACCTGCGCCGCGGCCGCCCCACCCTGCACAAGACCACCGACGACGCCACCGCGATCCTCGCCGGCGACGGACTGCTCACACTCGCCTTCGACATCATCACCCGCGACGAAGTCCACAAGGATCCCGCTGTCCGCCTGGCGCTGACGCGCGCGCTGGCGCGCGCCGCCGGCATCGGCGGCATGGTCGGCGGACAGATGCTCGATCTCGCCGGCGAGGGCCGCTTCGGGGACCGCGAGCCGGTGGACGTGGCGCGTTTACAG
>JBIQHO010000321.1:0-4126 GCA_044508545.1 Bradyrhizobiaceae bacterium
CGGCCGCCCGATCCGACATCATCGGAGTGACGCCAGATGCCCGCCTTCGCTCCCGCCTCGCCTGAAGCCGCCGGCATGTCCGGGGCCGCGCTCGATCGGATCGATGACCATCTGAAGCGGCGATACATCGACGCGGGCAGATTTCCGGGCACGCAGCTTGTGGTGTCCCGGCGCGGACATATCGCGCACAGCTCCGTACAGGGCCTTGCCGATCTCGAACGAGAGGTGCCGCTGAACGACGACACGATTTTTCGCATCTATTCCATGACCAAGCCGATCACGTCCGTCGCTTTCATGATGCTGGTGGAGCAAGGTCTCGTTGCGCTCGACGAACCGGTTCACAGGTATATTCCCGAGTGGAAAAACCTCGGCGTGTTTCAGGCAGGCATCGCGCCCGCTTTCGTCACCCGGCCGCCGGCGCGGCCCATGCAGATCGTCGACCTGCTTCGTCACACGTCCGGGCTGACCTACGGCTTCCAGCAGCGCAGCAATGTCGACGCAGCCTACCGCGACCGGCAGATCGGCACCATCGAACTCGCCGGCACGCTCGATACGATGATTGCGGACCTTGCCAAAATCCCGCTGGAGTTCTCGCCCGGCGACGCCTGGAATTACTCGATCTCCACTGACGTGATCGGATATCTCGTCGGCAAGATCAGCGGCGTTCCGTTCGAACGGTTTCTCAAGGAACGCATTTTCGATCCGCTGGGCATGGTCGATACGGACTTCTTCGTTCCCGCCGAAAAGGCGCACCGGCTGGCCGCCTGCTACAACGCCGCCGCCGCTGGCATGATGTCGGCTCATTCGTCAGGCGCAAAACGCGGCCTGACGTTGCAGGACGATCCGGCGACAAGTCCCTATCTCTCGTCGCCCAGCTTCATCTCCGGCGGCGGCGGTCTGTGCTCGACGGCCGCCGACTATCTCACCTTCTGCCGCGCGCTGCTCAACGGCGGCGCGCTCGACGGCGTGAGGCTGATCGGGCCGAAAACGCTGGCGCTGATGACGGCCAATCACCTTCCCGGCAACCGCGACCTGACGGACATGTCGCGATCGATGTTTGCCGAAGCGACCTACAGCGGCGTCGGCTTCGGCCTCGGGTTCTCCGTCACCATGAACCCCGCAAAGACGCTGATCGCCGGAAGCCCCGGAGAATACGCCTGGGGCGGCGCTGCGACGACGTCGTTCTGGATCGATCCGGCGGAAGAGTTGATCACGATCTTCATGACGCAGGTAATCCCTTCGACCGCTTATTCGGTCCGGCGCGAGCTTCGCACCATGGTCTATGCCGCCATCAAGGACAGTAACCTTTGACCTGCTTCTTCTTCGAAACGTGGCGGATCAAACGTTTCCCTGCCTGCGTTTGTTCAGCATCATTCGCCCACCGAGGCCAACGTGCGCTTCGCTGCGACGAGATGCGGACGATCATACATCCTGCCGTCGATGCCAACCGTGCCGGCATCGGGTTGACAGGCGAAGGCCGCAACCACCCGTCGCGCATGAGCGAGGTCGGCTTCCGACGGCGTGAAGCAGGCGTTGATGATCGCGACCTGATCCGGATGGATCGCAAGGCGCCCAACGAAGCCGTCGCGGCGCGCGATCCGGCAATTCTCGGCGAGACCCTCCTGATCCCTGTAATCGGCATAGAGCGTTTCAAGCGCGACCACACCCGCCGCACCGGCGGCGAAAAGGCATTGGGCGCGCGCGAGTTGATAAGGGAAGGTCCACTCGCCGTTCGGCTCTTTGTTGGTCAACGCGCCGAGCGCGGCGCTGAGGTCTTCCGCGCCCCATGTCATGGCCACCAGTCTCGAGGCCGGCGTCGTGCGCGATGCGGCATAACCGGCGAGGCCCAGCACCGCCGCCGGCGTCTCGGTTGCGATAACCAGCAGCTTCACATGCCCGGAGGCGACGCCGGCAGTGGCCTCGAGATCATCAATGCAGCGGGAAATCCGCTCGACGTCGTGATGGCCGTCCACCTTTGGAATCACGATGCCATCCAGCCCCGGGCGAACGACCGCGGCGAGGTCCTCCAGCGCCAGCTCCGTTTCGAGCGGGTTGATGCGCACCAGAAACGTCCCGTCATGCGCCCCGCTTACGCGGTCCTTCACCGCATCCCGCGCGAACGCCTTGCGGGAGAGCGCAACAGAGTCTTCCAGATCTAGGATCAGGGCATCCGCGCCGCAGTTGGCGGCCTTCGCGAACTTGCGATCGCTGTCGGCCGGGACGAACAGAAGCGAGCGCAACTTCATGCCGGCTTCCCCATCATCAGCGCGTTGCGGCGGCAGAACACCACCTCCTCGTCCCGCTGGTTGAAGCCGCGATGCTCCAGCGTGACGATGCCCTGCCCTGGACGCGACCTGCTGGCGCGAACCGCAACCACCTTCGATTCCGCGCGCAATGTATCGCCGGCGAACACGGGGCGCGGAAATCTGGTTTCCTCCATGCCGAGGTTTCCGACCGTGGTCCCCAACGTCGTGTCCTGCACGGACAGACCGATGACAAGGCCGAGCGTGAAGATCGAGTTCATCAGCGGTTTGCCGAATTCGGTTGACCTGGCATATTCGTGATCGATATGCACCGGCGCGGGATTACAGGTCAGCGACGAGAACAGAATATTGTCCATGTCGGTGACCGTTCGCCGGATTTCATGAACGAAGGTTTGCCCGACGGAAAACTGCTCGAAGTATAGACCGGCCATTTTCGGCTTTCCTCTCCCGCAGCAGATAGATACCTGAAAATGATTAAGATCGGGCCGATTGATTCCGTCCTAGAAAACTGCAAATCAAAAACGGGCTCGATATTCGCTCTTTTTATGCTCTAATTCCCGCCATCAGCAACTGGCCGGCCTATGCGGAGACTCAATTGACCAAAAAAATAACCGCCGAAATTGCCTCGCTGGCTGTCTTTGGCGTCGGGCTCGCCGCCGTCTACATTCTCGCCTCGGCACTCAAGGGCAAGTACTCCGATTTCGCCATCGCAGCGATCGCAACGGTGATCTTTGTGGCGTTCTACGTCCTCGGACAATGGGTCAAGCGCAGAATCGATCCGCACCACACGGTGGAATAGGCTTCGCTTTAGCCGCGCCGATCAGGGCATCCACCGGTTCCAGCAGGTTCGCAAGGAAGGACTGGCGGGATGATGTCGTCGGCGATGATGGCGAAGTGTCGCAACACGTATGCGACAGTACGTGCATGGCGATCGCGTTATTGAGGGTTTGTTTGGCTAAGTGTTTGAGATCGCGGTGGGCGATGTAGGGCTCAATCTTCGGACCCGCTGATAAAAGTTTGTAGCAAATGCGGAGTGCCGACTAGCGCGATGGCTTCGGTGGCTGCAGTTCGCTCTTGACCCATGCCAGGCTTTTCTCGTCGCGCAAGGGATCGCACTCCAAGCATCGGAGAGCCTTGGGGCCAACGCCACCGGGTGGTAGCGCCATGGTCATCGGCTTTCCGCAAATCGGACAGTTCTTGTTTTGAAAAAGCAGCCCCATGGGCGCGCTCCTTTCCGTGAGAGGAAGGCGGGAGCGCAACCGGGCGTTCTCATCACCGATGGTTACCAAGAGCCTCGCGGTGATAGATCATTAACGCGCAAGGGCTGTCCGAGTTCTGTCCGATAGTGGACATAACGATCAAAGCCGGGAGCGCGTGTGCTGGCGCGGTCTCTACTGCTGTCCCATCATCAACCAGATGGTCAGCAGGACGATCACGATCGCGACGAACTGCAAAACAACCCGCGTTTGCATCAAATATTGTGAGCGCCAGGGATTGCCGCCACGCATCATGTTTACGAGGCCCAGCAGCAACACGGCCGCGACCGAGGCGACTGCGAGAGGAATCAAAATCTGGCTCAGGAATGTGATCATGAGGCTTTTTCCGCGTTGTCGGACCCGTCAACCGCCTTGGGACGAAAGCGGTTGAGACACCAAAACCCGCCGACGAGGGGGCGCGCCGGCGGGTTGGGGGTAAGACGAGCCGAGGGGGTGCGGCCAGTCCTGCAGGTACAATCCACGAGGCGGAGACGTGTTCCCCGGCACGATGCGACAAAAAGCCCGCCCGATGGCGGGCCAAGCTTCACGTCGAACAAGAAGGCATTGAAATGAGTATCTCGGACAACGGAATGTCCACCTTACTCA
>JBIQHO010000322.1:0-4120 GCA_044508545.1 Bradyrhizobiaceae bacterium
CTTTGCAGCAAACCCGTCAGGCGAATGTCAAATTCAAAACTCCACTAGAAACCTGGTAGTTACTAGTGGTCCATTGATTCTAACATTTGCAAGAACTCCTGCCGCAACGGGATGCAAATGTTGGAATCGGACCACTAGTTCGACAATGTCAGATCGCGCATCACGCCGATAAAATAATCCATGTAGGTCCCCATCATGGACACCAGCACGGCGGCGAGAATCATGAAGCCGATGAGGATCGAGAGCGGCACGCCGATGAAATAGACCTGCATCTGCGGCATCAGCCGCGCCAGAACGCCGAGCCCGATATTGAAGACCAGCCCGAACACCAGAAACGGCGCCGACAGTTGCAGGCCGATCTTGAAAGCGGCGGCGAAAGCGCGTGTCGCCAGCGCCGCCACGTCGCCGCTCGGCATCAGTTCGCCCGGCGAGAAAATCCTGTAGCTCTCGTTCAGCGCGGTGATGACCAGATAGTGCGCGTCGGTTGCAAACAGCAGCGCGATGCCAAGCAGGGTCAGGAAGTTGCCCATCAGCGCGCCTTGCTGGCCCTGGCTCGGATCGATCGAGGTGACGAATCCTAGCCCGAGTTGCTGCGCGATGATCGAGCCTGCGACCTGCAAGGCAGCGAGCGTGACGCGCGCGGTGGCGCCCAGCACCACGCCGATGATGATCTCATGCACCAACAAGACTGCCAGCGGCGCAACCGACTGCATGTCGACGTGATAGGCGGCGCGATGCAGCGGCAGGATAATGAGAGTCAGAAGCAGGGCGATGGCGAGCTTGACCCGCACCGGAATGAAGACCTCGCCGAAGCCCGGCAACAGCATCACCATCGCGCCGATGCGGGCAAACACCAGCATGAAGGCGGCGCCAAGAGCGGGCAGAAGCGAGATATCGATACGCATGATGCCCTTGAGGTGCTATCCCGGCATTCTCGTCGGGAACTTGCAGCGAGCGGATCGCGATACCGCATCCACCTCTGTAATCTTGTGCATCAACCGCCGATGATTCGCGATGAAATCCGTATCATTTCGGCGTGCAGCGCATCGGCCATGAACGGCAGCGCCAGCACCAGCGTCACGAAGATGGCCAGGATCTTCGGCACGAACACCAGCGTCTGTTCCTGGATCTGCGTCAACGCCTGTATCAGCGAAATGGCGACGCCGACGATCAGGCCGACGCCCAGCAGCGGCCCCGAGACCAGAACGATGGTCCAGATCGCATCGCGCGCGATATCCAGTGTTTCAGCGCCGGTCATTGCCACCTCCTATGTACTTTGTTCTCATGCTGGGACACGCGGCCTTCACGAGCGCCCCATTCTTCCTGCTTCAGCCATGGATTCCGGGTTCGCGCGTCGCGCGCCCCGACTTGAATTGAAGCCATAGATCAGATCGGCATTCTCATGATGTCTTCGTAGGACTGGATGACGCGGTCGCGCACCGAGACCAGCGTCGACACCGCGACGTCGGTATCCGCCACCGCGGTCACCACGTCCATCAGGTTTGCCTTGCCCGATGCCATCGCGACCGTCTGCGCATCGGACTTCCGTCCCGACTCCATCACGCTGCCGAGCGCATCCTTGAGCACGGCGCTGAACGAGGGGCCATCGCCCTCCGGCGGCTTGCCGGCGGCGGCGCTGGAGCCCATCATCTTTGCAAGGCTCGCATAGGCGTTTGCTGCGACTGTGGGTGATGCCATGGTCAGATCTCCGATCAGGATTTGAGGATGTCGAGCGTGCGCTGGATCATCCGGCGCGTCGCGCTGATGATGTTGACGTTCGCCTCGTATGACCGTTGCGCGTTGCGCATGTCGGTCATTTCGACCAGCGAGTTGACGTTGGGATATTTCACGTTGCCGCTGGCATCGGCAGCCGGATTGCTCGGCTCGTACTTGACGCGGAATGACGACATGTCCGGCTTCACCCGGCCAAGCGTCACCACTTTCGCATCGAGCGCACGATCAAGCGCCGATGAAAAGGTCGGCACCTTGCGCCGATACGGATCGCCCCCCGGTACTTGCGCGGTGGAATCGGCGTTGGCGATGTTTTCCGAGATCACCCGCATGCGTCCGGCCTGCGCCCGCAGGCCGGATGTCGCGATGCCCATCGATCGCATGAAGTCGGCGCCGTTGTCTGCCATGATGCAGTCTCCTTTCCTTCAGCTCTGCCTCATGCCTTGCCGACAGCCATCTTCAGCAGACGCAGGCTGCGGCTGTAGAGCGAGGTCGCGGCGGCGTAATCCATCTGGTTGGCCGAGACCTTGAGCATCTGATCCTCAAGATTGACGGCGTTGCCTGCGGGACGCGTCTGAAAGCCGGCATGGGGATTCTGATCGAAATTCGATTCCGGGCCCGAACCCGCGATGCTCTCGCCCGAGGTGGTGCGCATCATCGCCAGCGCCGCGCCGGACGAGGCATTGCCGCCGCGTGCGTCGAACTTCGGCTCGATCAGATCGCGCGGCTTGAAATTCGGCGTGTCGGAGTTGGATATGTTTTCGGCGAGAACACGCTGGCGCTCCTGATGCCACTGCATACGGGTGCGCAGGGCCGCCAGCGCGGAAATATCGTTGATGGGCACGACGGACCTCCCGCTCCAGCCCCAGGGACGAAGCACCGCCGGGGTAGGCAGAATTTGCCGCCTTCATGGTTAACAGCCGGTTAAGAACCGCGGCGGTGCACCCCGGACCGCCCCCTCGCCCTGCCGGCCATGACGTCCTCGATCCCGGCCCGGCACATTTTTGCCAGGATCGCTGCGTTAACCACCCGCATTAACCCAGCCTGCGGTGATCAGAAGTTGTTTTGGTCTGGTCGATTCATAGGCTATTAAGGACGTCAGCGGCAGCTTTTGCCGGATGGGGTTAACAGATTGGGCCAAGGCTCGGTCGTCACGGGAGGGTGCCGAAAGGCATTCGACGATCCGAAGCTGTAATAAAGGCGCTTTCTGTCAGGGACACAGAAATGCAGGCCATTACATTCGTCATCGCATTCATTGTGGTCCTGGCGCTGATCGCCGGGACCGCCTGGCTGGTGCGGCGATTTGCGGGAAACCGGCTCGGCACCACCGCCAATCGCGGACGGATGCCCCGTCTGGCGGTCATCGACGCCGCCGCGGTGGACGGGCGCCGCCGGCTGGTTCTGGTTCGCCGCGACAACGTCGAGCACCTGCTGATGATCGGCGGACCGTCCGACATCGTCGTGGAACCCAACATTGTCCGCGCGCCCGGGCGCGAGCAGATCCCGCAACGTCCTGCCCCCGGCAGCGAGCCGTCGCTGCCGCGCCTGCCGTCGCTGGCGGAAGCCGGCTGGACCGAGTCCGACAGCCCGCATTCCAGCCCGCCCGAACAGCCCCATGAGATCCCGGAGCCGCCGCGGCCGGTCCAGCGCCCCCCCTTCCCCGATCCGGTGCGACGTCCCGCCGCCGCCGAGCGTCGCAGCGACCCCTTGGCGGGCTTCAAGCCCGAACCCATGAGCCGGACCGACATTCGCGGTGCCCGTCCGGCGCCCAGCGAGCCCGCAATGCGACCGCCCGTTCGTCCGGCCGAGCCGCCGGGATCGACATCGCCGCCGCGCCCGGCCGAGCGGCCTGCATTTCCGCCGCCACAGCCTGTGCCGGCGCCTGCCGCATCGCCTCCACCTGCGGCCAACGCGGATCAGAATCTCGCCGAGATGGCGCAACGTCTTGAGGCCGCGCTCCGGCGTCCGGTCAATGACGGCAAGCCCGCGCCTGCCGCGCCACCGGCTGTTCCCGGACCGCCGCCCCGCCCGCGCGCCGTGGAAACTGCGGCCGCTCCCGCCCCGCGCAGCGAGCCGCCGCCGGCGACACCAGCTCCGCCGCCTGATTCGAAATCCGGCTTCGAGCACCTCGAAGATGAGATGGCGTCGCTGCTCGGGCGTCCGAAGTCGCCTTCGTGAGGCCGGCGGCTCACCCGCGTAGAGTTTTATTCCTTCTTGTTCTGATAACCGCCGGATCGCTCGCAGGTCCGGCGTTTGCGCAGGATATCAGCATCAACCTCGGCGGTGCCGGGAACGGCGGCGTGACCGAACGCGCCATCCAGTTGATCGCGCTGCTCACGGTGCTGTCGATCGCGCCGTCGATCCTGATCATGATGACGTCGTTCACGCG
>JBIQHO010000323.1:0-4095 GCA_044508545.1 Bradyrhizobiaceae bacterium
CGACCTTGCGCGCCATGATGGACACGCCGCATCTCGGCGAGGCTGGCGTTCATCCGGTCATTGCGTCATCGGCCCGCGAGCTGTTGAACAAGTCCGAGAACGAACGCTCCGGCGTGCTCAGCACGGCCATGAGCTTTCTTGGCCTCTACCGCGATCCCGTCGTGGCGCGTGTCACGGCACGATGCGACTGGCGCATCGCCGATCTGGTTGGAAGCGGCAAGGCGGTCAGTCTCTATCTCGTGGTCCCGCCTTCCGACATCAACCGCACGAAACCCCTGATCCGGCTGATCCTCAACCAGATCGGCCGCAGGCTGACCGAAGAACTGAAAACTTCCGGCAAGCGCCATCGCCTCTTGCTGATGCTCGACGAGTTTCCAGCGCTCGGCCGACTGGATTTCTTTGAATCGGCGCTCGCCTTCATGGCCGGCTACGGCATCAAGAGTTTCCTGATCGCGCAGAGCCTCAACCAGATCGAGCGCGCCTATGGGCCGAACAATTCGATCCTCGATAATTGTCACGTCCGAGTCGCCTTCGCGACCAACGACGAGCGCACCGCCAAGCGCGTATCGGATTCGCTCGGCACGGCGACGGAGCTGCGCGATTCCACCAACTACGCGGGACACAGGTTGTCACCATGGTTGGGGCATCTCATGGTCTCGCGGCAGGAGACGGCGCGGCCGTTGCTGACGCCGGGCGAAATCATGCAGCTTCCGCCCGCCGACGAAATCGTCATGGTGGCTGGCACGCCGCCGATCCGCGCGACCAAGGCCCGCTACTATGAGGATGCGCGTTTCAAGGAACGCATCCTGACGCCGCCCGATCCGGCAGCGCGGCCCACCACAGCGCAGCACGGATCGTCGGATGACTGGTCGCGCCGTGTTGTCAACGCCGCGAACGCTTCGGCCCCAAACGCCACCGCTGGCGACGTTGACGGCGATCCGGCCAACGCCGGCATTCGCCGCGAACCAGAACTGCCGGAACACGAGGAAATCGTCGCGCCGCCGCGCCCGCCGGAGCAGGAGTTCGATCTTCTGGACGACGAGCCCGACATCGACGCGGCGAAAGCCCGCGCACTGCGTTCGCATATCCGTCTGGTCGCGCGGCAAGCGTCGCTCGATCCCGGCGACGGCATCGAGCTTTGAGAGGACAGCGAATGACGACCCGCACCCGTATGAACGTCTATTTCAACCCGGAATTGCTCGCCCAGGTCGAGGCGCTGGCGCTGCGGCGGCAAGTCTCGAAATCCGCCATCATCGAGGCGGCCGTAGCCTCTTTCCTGTCCGGCGATTCCGCCGAGAAGCTGGAGGCGGCCATGTCGCGCCGCCTGGACAAGCTCGGCCGCCAGATCGACGGGCTCGACGAAGATCTCGCCGTGCTCGGCGAGACCGTCTCGTTGTTCGTTCAATTCTGGCTCCTCGTCACGCCGCCCGTGCCTGACGGCGCGCAGGCATCCGCCAAGGCGAAAGGCGCGGAGCGGTTCAAGGGCTTCCTGCTCACGCTTGGCAAGCGCCTGGCGACGGGAGACAGGTTCTTGAAAGAGCTGTCGCGGGATGTGGATGGGCTGGATGCTGCTCTATCGGATGCCGAATAGTCTGATTTCCCTCAAACTTTACCGAAATTCGCTAACCGTTCTGCAATCGGATTTTTGTAAGAATGCTGTCGGCAACAGTTGAAAAACGAAAGGTCGGAAGACGTGACGGCCGAAGTTTGGGTTAGCAGCGTAATGTCAAATTCCGACATTACGAATAAGCAGGGCATAAGGGAAAAATTCTTTGGCGAGGATTGGGCTCCGCCCAAGTTCGAGTATGGCGCTCCCACCGAACAGCTTCTGCGAGCGTTTCGACGCCATAGCGAGGGCGAAAAGCTCGCACGAACGGATTTTCCCGAAGCAATGTATGTCTTCAGTGAAAAGCACTGGCGGAAAGTCGGCGATCTTTTTTCGGCTGGCCCATTTTATGCGGTTAAGGGCAAGCTGGCGGATGTGCTCAAGCGTTTCGATCTCGGCGACGGTGAGTTAATCGAGTTTCCTATCTATCAGGCGGACAAAGCGACGCTGGTTCCCGGCCCATTCTATCTGCTCAATTTTGGTGCGCAGAAAGACAGCTTTCTTCCGGAGGCGAGCCAGAGGCTCCGCACGTTCTTTACGAAAGAAAGGGATGGGCAAGATATCTGGAAAGCAGACATCAAACCGTCGGATGGTGACATTGCTGTTTCGACCGCTGCGCTGGACGGGCCTGACCTTTGGTTCGAGCCGCACTTAGCGGACAAGATTTTCATGAGCGCGCGACTGCATGACGCTATTGCCGAGGCTAAAATCAAAACTGATTTCTGGTTCTCGCGAGCAAGGATCATCAGCCGTGACGCGGGGTTGCACTGATGGCTAAGAAAATACGGGTGAACGATAGCAACATCTGAATATGCGAATCGGCTTCCTGGGATGATGGCGGCCACGGGGTCGCTTACAACAGCACCCATCCCATTCGCCGCCGAACACCGCCGATCCCCGCACGCAGCTAGATACTTGTTGAACCGGCCCGGCTTCGGGCTCTTTTAATCGACCCCGCTGCGGGGACCGTCTGACGCGCCCCGCCAAGAAACGGGGCCGGAATGTCATCACCACACCAGAAACCGGAAGCGATCGCGCGCGGCGCACGCATGTTGCGCACCGCGCTCGGCGCGGCCATCGCGCGCTTTCTGGAAGACCCGGCTGTGGTCGAAGTGATGCTGAATCCGGACGGCCGGATTTGGGTCGATCGCCTGTCCGAAGGGCTTGCCGATACCGGCGAGACGATGACGGCCGCCGATGGCGAACGCATCGTGCGGCTGGTCGCGCACCATGTCGGCGCGGAGGTTCACGCGCGATCCCCGCGCGTCTCGGCCGAGCTGCCGGAGAGCGGCGAGCGCTTCGAGGGACTGCTGCCGCCCGTCGTCGCAGCGCCGGCCTTCGCCATTCGTAAACCCGCCGTGGCGGTGTTCAGCCTCGACGATTATGTGGCGGCCGGCATCATGTCCGCCGACCAGGCCGCGACGCTACGCGCCGCTGTCGCGTCCCGCGCCAACATCCTCGTCGCCGGCGGCACATCGACCGGCAAGACCACCTTGACCAACGCACTGCTCGCCGAAGTCGCGAAGGGTGCGGATCGCGTCGTCATCATCGAGGACACGCGCGAGCTTCAATGCGCAGCACCGAACCTTGTGGCGATGGACGAAAGACGGCGTGGCGACGCTCTCCGATCTTGTCCGTTCCTCGCTGCGCCTGCGCCCCGACCGCATCCCCATCGGCGAGGTGCGCGGCGCGGAAGCCCTCGACCTTCTGAAAGCCTGGGGCACCGGGCACCCCGGAGGCATCGGCACCATTCACGCCGGCACCGGCATCGGCGCGCTGCGCCGGCTCGAACAGCTCATTCAGGAGGCCGTCGTCACGGTCCCGCGCGCGCTCATCGCCGAGACCATCGACCTCGTTGCCGTTCTTTCCGGCCGCGGCTCCGCGCGCCGGCTCGCCGAACTCGCCCGCGTCGAAGGGCTCGGCCCGAACGGCGATTACCGCATCACCCAAGCCAACCCGAACACAGGAGATTCCGCATGATCCGCACCGCCATGCGCGTCCGCCGCACCATCGCGACGGTCGCCGCCATCACCTTTGTCAACCTCGCCCTTGCTCCGGCCGCACATGCGTCAGGTTCTTCAATGCCCTGGGAGCAACCGCTTCAGCAAATCCTCCAGTCGATCGAGGGGCCGGTTGCCAAGATCGTCGCCGTCATCATCATTATCGCGACCGGCCTGGCGCTGGCGTTCGGCGATACGTCTGGCGGCTTTCGCCGCCTGATCCAGATCGTCTTCGGCCTGTCGATCGCGTTCGCGGCGTCGAGCTTCTTCCTGTCGTTCTTCTCGTTCGGCGGTGGGGCGCTCGTCTGATGGCGACCGCCTTTGAACAACTCGACGCGGTGCCGGGATATTCGATTCCGGTGCATCGCGCGCTGACCGAACACATCCTGCTCGGCGGTGCGCCGCGCTCCATCGCCATCATGAACGGGACGCTGGCCGGGGCCGTGGGCCTCGGCCTGCGCCTCTGGCTGGTCGGTATCGCCATTTGGG
>JBIQHO010000324.1:0-4073 GCA_044508545.1 Bradyrhizobiaceae bacterium
TGTAGAAGGCCGCCGGCCTGCGCTATCCTTTCGATACGATGGCCGCTCCGATGACATTCAAGCACACGGTGACGGAGCGCTTCCTGCGCTATGTCGTCATCGACACCCAATCGGACCCGATCTCTCTGACTTGCCCGTCCACGGAGAAGCAGAAAAACCTCGGCCGCCTGCTGGTACAAGAGCTGCGGGAGATCGGCGTGACGGACGCCCATCTCGATCAGCACGGTTATGTGTACGCGACGATCCCGGCGAACAGCACCAAACAGGTGCCGGTTATCTGCTTCTGCTCGCACATGGACACCTCGCCGGACTGTTCAGGGGCAAACGTCAGGCCGCAGATCGTCAGGAATTATCGCGGCGGCGACATCGATCTCTGCGGCGATCCGTCGCAGGCGATCCGGTTGGCGGACAACCCGGCGCTGGCCGGCCAGATGGGCCACGACATCATCACGTCGGACGGCACCACCCTGCTCGGCGCCGACAACAAGGCGGGCGTCGCCGAAATCATGGACGCCGCCCAGGTTCTGCTCGCCAATCCCCAGATCAAGCATGGCACCATCAAGATCCTGTTCACGCCCGACGAGGAAATCGGGCGCGGCGTCGACAAGGTTGATCTGAAAAAACTTGGCGCGACCTTCGCCTACACCATCGACGGTGAGACCGCGGGCCATATCGAGGACGAAACCTTCTCCGCTGATGGCGCCGTTATTACCATCGAGGGTGTCAGCGCCCATCCCGGTTTCGCCAAGGGCAAGATGGAGCACGCGATCAAGATCGCATCCCGCATCGTCGACCGGCTTCCGAAAGAGACCTGTTCGCCCGAAACCACCGACGGCCGCGAGGGTTTTCTGCATCCCACCGGCATCAGCGGCACGCTGGAGCGCGCGACGCTCAGCTTCATCGTGCGCGATTTCACCGACGCCGGACTGAAGGAAAAAGAAGCTCTGCTGGAGAAAATCGTCCGCGAGGTCATGGTAGACTTCCCGCATTCGACCTACCGGCTGGACATCCAGACGCAGTATCGCAACATGAAACAGATCGTCGACCGTCATCCCGCGATCGTCGACAACGCGATGGAAGCGATCCGCCGCGCCGGTCTCGAACCCGTCAAAGGCAGCATCCGCGGCGGCACCGATGGCTCGCGGCTGTCGTTCATGGGCCTTCCCTGCCCCAACATCTTCGCCGGCGAGCACGCGTTCCATTCGCGCACCGAATGGGTCAGCGTGCAGGACATGGAGGCGGCTGTTCGCACCATCGTGCATCTGGCCGCGATCTGGGAAGAACGCGCCTGACGCCGGACAGGCCGTCAATTTCACATCAGGAGCGCGCGCCCTCAGGCAACGGATCGGCGCGGACAGCGTCACCGCTCCATTTCCAGCTCCGGCCATAGGCCGTCAGCGGCGCCTCGATCAGCGCAGTCATCACCCAGCCCAAGAGCACGGCCAAAGGCAGCGCGGCCAGCGTCACCAGCCACTGCGTCACGCTGCCAAGTTCCGGCTTGGCGTGCAGGATCAGGCCATGCATCAGGCCCAGCACCATCAGGTGCGTGAGATAAACGCAGTACGAAATATCGCCGAGAAACCGCAGAAACCGGTTCTCGTATCGCTTCGCTTCGGGGGCGCCCCGTACCACGGCAAGGAGAAAGCAGGCAAAGCCGAAGGAAAGCAGAAACGGTGCAAAAATATTGAACAGCCGCTGAGACGGATCGATCAACGCAATGACAAGGCAGGCCACCATCAGCACCAGCGGCGCGAGCCGCAGCAGCAGATCGTAGCGCGCGAGATCGACAATGCGGTCCTTGTAGATGATCGCCGCGATCACGCCGGCAACCAGCGTATCGCCGCGGGCAGGCAACAGGACGAGGCCCCAGGTCGGCCCAACAAGGCCAGTGGTGAAAATCACGGCACGAAGCGCCACGGCAAGCAGCGCGATCGCAATGAGGATCCTCAGCCAGAAACGGCGCGGCGCAAGGAAAAACACGAATGGCAGCAGAATATAAAGCTGTTCCTCAAGAGCCAGCGTCCAGCTCGGCGCCGCCCAGTATGCGCCGACACCCCCGGTGGTCGCCATGAAGATGTTCTGGGTAAAGGTCAGATAGGACCAGAGCGGAAACCCGGTCTCGAAGTGGGTCCAGGACTCGCTTCGAAATATCCAGAGCACGCCGAAGATCACGAGAATGCTGACCATGTAGGACGGAAACGTCCTGCAGACCCGGCGCATGACGAATACAGGCAGGAAATTGGCGTGGTGCTTGCGCTCGATAATCAGGCGCCCGATGAGAAAGCCGCTGAGGATGAAGAACATCTGCACGGCATACCAGCCAAAGCCGAGCCAATGCAGGCCGTTCGTGATCTCGGCAAAATAATGCGAGATCAGGACGAAAAGCATCATCATGCCGCGGACACCGTCGAGCGCGATGATGCGACCGCCACGAGCGTCGAGGCTGTTCGGCCCCAGTCCAACCGGCGACATCCGGATGTCTCCAATGATCGCCTTCGACTAGCATGGCCACACTTACGTTCCGGTTGAAGAATTCACTCAGGTCGGCGTGGTTCGCCACCGCGGTTAACAAGCAGTAACCGCCATCTTCTGAACGACGGCGATCCGGCAACAGCACTGCCGCCCGGCATCGTTAATCTTTCGTAAATCTCGCGAGCTATGATCCATGCCCTGAAGAGGGATTCGAAATGACGCGCTTCGTCCTGCTCGCGATGATCATATGCGCTCTGTCGGAAGCGCCCGCACAGGCGGCCGACATGCCTGTGCATAGCCGCATCGGCAAAATCTTTGCCGAGCCGGCCGCTCCTGCGCGCACGCGTATCGTGCGCGAGGAAGAGAAGGACTATCCCGAAAGCGCGCTTTATCGTTTCCGGTTTCCGCCGCCGCCGGTGCCCGGCTATTACGGAAGGCCGAACGATTTCTACTATCGTCCCTACTATGAGGACCGGTCCGCGATCTCGTTCTATTTCGGCCGGTTGCCCTACGCCTGCGGGCTTTACGGACATTGCTAGAGCATTTTCAAGCGAACTGGGGACCGGTCGCGTGAAGAAAACGCGTTCAATCAAAATCAGAGAACCCCGCTTCTGATCCCATCAGAAGCGGAAAGGGCTCCAGGCAGCCGCCGCAATCATGGGGTGTGCGCGGTTACGACCCAGATCGACCCCGGAAGCATAACCGCCTGTTCTTTGGCGAACGGAGCAAGCGCCTCGTGGATCGACTTCCTGACAGCGGCAACGACATCGGCAGACTGGCCCTCGATCGCGCGGCTGGTGGGGCCGATCTGAAGGGCTGACTCAACCGCGGCATCGAGCCCGCCGCCTACCGCGATATCCAATGTGAGATCGCAAGCCTCCATCGCCGTGTCGGAAAAACCCGCCTTGCCAAGGATGTGATGAACACGGGCTTCGGAAGCGAGCGAAAACGGACCGGGGTCCTCCGGTCCGACTTCGGGCAGTTTCGGGACATGACGGTAGGCAGCCTGAAGCGGCGCCATCAGCCAGGGATTGGCGCGCGCTTCGCGCCAGCACAGGAAGGTCAGGCGGCCACCCGGCCGCAACGCCTTTCTCAGATTGGCGAACGATGCCGCCGGCTCGGCAAAGAACATCACGCCGAACCGGGAGACGATCAGGTCATACCATTCCGGCTTGAATGGATACACACTCGCGTCCGCGAGCCGGAATTCTATCCGAGCGTTTTGCGGCGCGACTTGCCTCGCCCGTTGCAGCATCGGCGCAGAGACGTCGACACCGAGGACGCGGCCGGCAGCGCCGACCTTCTCGGCAAACGCCCGCGTGGTGGCTCCGCAGCCGCAGCCGACATCGATGATCCGCTCACCCGGACGCGATTTGGCGCGATCGAGCAGGATCGCCAACACCGGCTCCAGCATCTCGTCCTGGGCCTGCTGCCGATCGACCCAACGTTGACCGCCAGGTCCATTCCAGTACGCGATCTGGTCCGCGTTCGGTGTCTGGGGATCTTCCGCCATCGCCGCTCCCGCAGGAACCTGAAATCAATGGTAGGCGGCGAGAGATTCGAACTCCCGACCCTCTCGGTGTAAACGAGATGCTCTAACC
>JBIQHO010000325.1:0-4071 GCA_044508545.1 Bradyrhizobiaceae bacterium
AGAAGTAAGGATCGCCGGACATGGTTCGTTCAGTCTGGAAAGGCCCGTTCGTCGAAGGCTCGCTGCTCAAGAAGGCGGATGCCGCGCGCGCGAGCGGCCGTCACGACGTCATCAAGATCTGGAGCCGCCGCTCCACCATCCTGCCGCAGTTCGTCGGGCTGGTGTTCGGCGTCTACAACGGCCAGAAGCACGTGCCGGTGTCGGTCAACGAGGAGATGGTCGGTCACAAGTTCGGCGAGTTCTCGCCGACGCGGACCTTCCATGGCCATTCGGGCGACAAGAAAGCCAAGAAGTAGGACGAAGCCATGAGCAAGCCCAAGCGCGAACGGAGCCTCCCGGAAAACGAGGCCAAGGCGGTCGCCCGGATGCTTCGGGTGAGCCCGCAGAAGCTCAACCTGGTTGCGCAGCTGATCCGCGGCCGCAAGGCGTCGGCGGCGCTTGCCGACCTGCAGTTTTCGCGCAAGCGGATTGCGGGCGACGTGAAGAAGTGCCTGGAGTCGGCGATCGCCAATGCCGAAAACAACCACGACCTCGATGTCGATGATCTCGTCGTGTCGCAGGCGTTCGTCGGCAACGGCATGGTGATGAAGCGTTTCGCACCGCGCGGCCGGGGCCGCTCGGGCCGTATCTATAAACCGTTCTCGCAATTGACGATCATTGTGCGTCAGGTCGAGGCCGAGGCGAGCGCTTAGAGAGGCGCAGGAGAAAACGATGGGTCAAAAGATCAATCCGATCGGGCTGCGTCTTGGCATCAACCGGACCTGGGATTCCCGTTGGTATGCCGGCAAAGGCGAGTACGGCAAACTGCTGCATGAGGACGTCAAGATCCGCGAGCTTCTGCACAAGGAGCTCAAGCAGGCGGCCGTGGCGCGCATCGTGATCGAGCGTCCGCACAAGAAGTGCCGCGTGACGATCCATTCGGCGCGCCCCGGCGTCGTGATCGGCAAGAAGGGCGCCGATATCGACAAGCTTCGCAAGAGGGTCGCCGACATCACCTCGTCGGACGTGGTCATCAACATCGTCGAGATTCGCAAGCCGGAGCTTGACGCCACGCTGGTCGCCGAGTCGATCGCGCAGCAGCTGGAGCGCCGCGTCGCGTTCCGCCGCGCGATGAAGCGCGCCGTGCAATCGGCAATGCGTCTCGGGGCCGAGGGCATCCGCATCAACTGCTCGGGCCGTCTCGGCGGCGCCGAAATCGCTCGCATGGAGTGGTATCGCGAAGGCCGCGTGCCGCTGCACACGCTGCGCGCTGATGTCGATTACGGCGTCGCCACGGCTTTCACGACGTTCGGCACCTGCGGCGTCAAGGTCTGGATCTTCAAGGGCGAAATCCTCGAGCATGATCCGATGGCCCAGGACAAGCGCCTGGCCGGCGACGATACCCGTCCGCGCCGCGACGCGGCCTGAACGACAGCATGATCCCGAAAAGAGCTCACCGGTTTTCGGACCAGGTCATGCGCAAAGAGAAGGTTTGAGGGCGTAAGCCATGATGCAACCGAAGAAGACCAAGTTCCGGAAGGCGCACAAGGGCCGCATCCACGGCGTCGCCTCGTCGGGCGCGACGCTGGCGTTCGGCCAGTTCGGCCTGAAGGCGATGGCGCCCGAGCGCATCACGGCGCGCCAGATCGAGGCCGCGCGGCGTGCGCTGACGCGCCACATGAAGCGTGCCGGCCGCGTCTGGATCCGCGTGTTCCCGGATGTCCCCGTCTCGAAGAAGCCGGCCGAGGTTCGCATGGGCTCGGGCAAGGGTGCGCCGGAGTTGTGGGTGGTGCGGGTCAAGCCGGGCCGGGTCCTGTTCGAGATCGACGGCGTCGCCGCGCAGACCGCGAAGGAAGCGCTGACGCTCGCCGCCGCCAAGCTGCCGATCAAGACGCGCTTCGTCGCGCGCATCGCGGAGTAACCGACATGGCCGCAATGAAGACCGCCGACATCCGCGCGATGACCCCCGACCAGATGGACGACGCCGTCGCCAGTCTGAAGAAGGAGCGGTTCAATCTTCGCTTCCAGCGCGCCACCGGGCAGCTGGAGAATACCTCGCGCTTGCGCGAAGCCCGCCGCGATATCGCACGGATCAAGACCATCGCCGCGCAGAAGCGCGACGCGAAGAAATAAGGGACTTTAAGATGCCGAAACGTACGCTGCAGGGCGTGGTCGTCAGCGACAAGCAGGCCAAGACGGTTGTGGTGCGCGTCGATCGCCGCTTCACCCATCCGCTCTACAAGAAGACCATTCGCCGCTCGAAAAACTATCACGCGCACGACGAGAACAACGAGTTCAAGCCGGGCGACATGGTGTGGATCGAGGAGAGCAAGCCGATCTCGAAATTGAAGCGCTGGACCGTGGTCCGGGGCGAACAGAAGAAAACCGCTTAAGCGCGATTTTGCGCATCAGAAAGAGGACAAGGTGCATCAATGATTCAGATGCAGACCAACCTCGACGTGGCCGATAATTCAGGCGCACGCCGTGTCATGTGCATCAAGGTGCTTGGAGGCTCTAAGCGCCGTTATGCAACGGTGGGCGACATCATCGTCGTGTCGATCAAGGAAGCCATCCCGCGCGGGAAGGTGAAGAAGGGCGACGTCATGAAGGCGGTGGTCGTGCGGGTGGCCAAGGACATCCGCCGCGCGGACGGCTCGGTGATCCGTTTCGACCGCAACGCGGCCGTGCTGATCAACAATCAGTCCGAGCCGGTCGGCACCCGTATTTTCGGGCCGGTGCCGCGCGAGTTGCGCGCCAAGAACCACATGAAGATCATTTCGCTGGCGCCGGAGGTGCTGTGATGGCTGCCAAGATCCGGAAAGGCGACAAGGTTATCGTCCTGTCGGGCCGCGACAAGGGTCGCACCGGCGAGGTGTTCGAGGTGCGTCCTGCGGAGAGCAGGGCGCTGGTACGCGGCGTCAACATGGTGAAGCGCCACCAGAAGCAGACCCAGAACCGGGAGGGCGGCATCATCTCGAAGGAGGCGCCGGTCCACCTGTCCAAGATCGCGATCGTCGGCAAGGACGGCAAGCCGACCCGCATCGGTTTCAAGATTCAGGCCGATGGCACCAAGGTGCGTGTCGCCAAGCGTTCGGGAGCGGAGATCGATGGCTGAGACGGCTTACGTGCCGCGCCTGCGCGCGGAGTATGACAAGAGCATCCGCGCCCGGCTGACCGAGCAGTTCGGCTATGGCAACGTCATGCAGGTGCCGCGCCTCGACAAGGTGGTTCTCAACATGGGAATCGGCGAGGCCGTGAACGACCGCAAGAAGGCCGAGGCCGCGGCCGCCGACCTGTCCCTGATCGCCGGCCAGAAGGCGATCGTGACCTATTCGCGCGTCGCGATTTCGACCTTCAAGCTGCGCGAAAACCAGCCGATCGGCTGCAAGGTGACGCTGCGCAAGGCCAAGATGTATGAGTTCATCGATCGTCTGGTGAATGTCGCGCTGCCACGCGTGCGCGACTTCCGCGGCCTCAACCCGAAAAGCTTCGATGGCCGCGGCAATTACTCGCTCGGCATCAAGGAACACATCATTTTTCCCGAAATCGACTTCGACAAGGTCGGGGAAAGCTGGGGCATGGACGTCACCGTCTGCACGACCGCGCAGACGGATGACGAAGCCCGGGCGCTACTGGCCGCATTCAATTTTCCGTTCCGGCAGTGAGACGCTGAAATGCGCTCAGACGCGGAAAGGTAAGGAGCCAAGCATGGCAAAGAAGAGTTCGATCGAGAAGAACAACCGGCGCAGGCGGATGAACCGTAACGCGGCTGCGAAGCGCGCGCGGCTGAAGGCCATCATCGCCGACAAGACCAAGCCGATGGAGGAGCGCTTCGCCGCCACCCTGAAGCTTGCCGAAATGCCGCGCAACTCGTCGGCGACCCGTATTCGCAATCGCTGCGAACTGACCGGACGTCCGCGTTCGAATTACCGCAAGAACAAGCTGAGCCGCATCGCGCTGCGCGATCTCGGCTCGCGGGGCCTGGTTCCCGGCCTCGTGAAGTCGAGCTGGTAAGGAGGATCGCCAGATGTCCACGCACGATCCGATCAGCGATCTCATCACCCGCATCCGCAACGCGCAGATGCGCAACAA
>JBIQHO010000326.1:0-4069 GCA_044508545.1 Bradyrhizobiaceae bacterium
ATCCCCAGGTCCATGTCGTACCCCTCAGCCTTTCACCGCGCCGGCACCAAGGCCCTGAATGAAATACTGCGTCATCAGCGCGAAGGCGGCGAACAGCGGCAGCGCGATCAGCGTCGAGCCGGCCATGATCTCGCCCCAGCGCAGGTCGAACGAGCCGACCATCGAGGCAAGGCCGACTGGCAACGTCTTGTTGGCGTCACTGCCGATCATCACCAGCGCGAAAGTATAGTCGGTCCACGACAGCAGGAAGGAAAAGATCGCCACCGTGATGAGGCCCGGCAGCGCCAGCGGCAGCACCACGCGCAGGAACGCGCCAAGTCGAGTGCAGCCATCGACCATTGCCGCCTCTTCCAGTTCGAACGGCATACTCTTGAAGAAGCCCCACAGGAACCAGACGCCAAGCGGCAGCGTCAGCGTCAGGTGGGACACGATCAGTCCGGTCAGCGTATCGCTCAAGCCCATCCGCGCAAAGATGGTGAAGATCGGAATAGCGATCAGCAGTGGCGGAAACATATAGGCGTAAAGCATCGCGCCGACGATGACCTTCTTGCCGCGAATGCGCTGGCGCGTCACCGCATAGGCGATCATCACCGAAAACACCATCGTGACCAGCACCGCGACCACGGCAACGATGACGCTATTGAGGAAATGCCGCGGATAATCGGTGAGTTCCAGCAGGTTGCGATAGGATTCCAGCGACAGCGCGCTAGGGATCAGCGAGATATTGGTCAGCAATTCGGTCGGCTCACGCAGGCTCGACACCACCATCCAGTAGATCGGGAACGCAGAATAAACAGCGATTACCAGCGCGGCGACTGAGAGCCCGAGACGGCGCGGCAGCGTTTTGGCGCGACCCATCAGTCGTCCTCCAGCGGGAATATCCGGAAATAGATCAGCACCGCGACCGACAGCAGTGCGAACGAGATGGTCGCGATGGCGGCGCCACCACCGATATCGAACAGGTTGAAGGCGTGGCGGTAGGACAGGATCGCGAGGTTCTCCGTCGCGCCCACGGGGCCGCCGCGCGTCAATAGCCAGATGACGTCGAATTTGTTGAACATCCAGATCGCGCGCAGCAATACGACAACCGTCAGGATCGGTTTCAACATTGGCAAGGTGATGTGAAAGAAGCGCTGTACGGCCGTGGTGCCGTCCACCCGCGCGGCCTCATAGAGCGATTGTGGCACGGTCTGCAAGGCGGCGAGGAAGCAAGTCGTTACGAACGGCGTCCACATCCAGACACTGACGAGAATGGTCGAGGCCATCGCCGCGCCGGGGCTTTCGAACCAGTTGATCGGTGGCAGGCCCATGGCCTCCACCGCCTTGGTGACGATGCCGATGCCACCGTCCACCATCCATTTAAAGGTGAGGATCACCACCACGGTCGGCAGGAGATACGGCAGGATCGACAGCCCGCGGACCAGGTTGCGGCCGGGAAAGACTTCGTTGAGCACCAACGCGAAGGCAATGCCAAGGACGACCTGGAAGACGATGGAGCCGAACGCATAGATCGCGCCGTTCACCAGCGCGCGCCAGAACTCCGGTGCTTGCAGCACCGCCGCATAGTTGGCGAAGCCGGCCCATTTCGGCGCGCCGACGAACGAATCCATCTGATAGAAGCTGAGGCTGACCGCATACACCGCAGGCGCGACGATCAGCGCCAGCGTCACCGCCAGGCCGACAAACAGAAAACCATAGATCGTCGCTTTCGAACTCACGGCGGGCGCCTCGCATGGCAACCCGGCCGAAACGATCCGGCCGGGTCATTTTCAAGTGAGACAGCCAATCAGGCGATCAGCTTGCGCATCTTGTCAGCGGCGGTCTTGATGCACTCCGCTGATGACATGTTCTTCAGGATCTTGTTCTGAAGCATTTCCGGGATGACAAAACCTTCGAACACCTTGCCGGGGCGCAGGTCGGGCGCCGGGCCTTCGGTATCGATCGAGGTGAGGATGATCGACTTGTCGGTGATGAAACCGCGCATGGCCTCCACGGCATCCTTGTGCTTCTCGATCAGCGGATGCGCGCGCCAACGCGGATCGTCATAGACGTCGAGGCGCGGCGGCTGGAAGTGAAGCGGCGCGGTGTGCAGGAAGTTGATGTACTGGTTCTCGGTGAACCATTTCATGAACTTCATCGACTCGTCGGAGTTCGGTGTCTTCAGCACCACCCAGCCGTCATAGCCGTGGTTGACGGCCTTGGCCTTGCCGGTCGAGTCCATGTAGGGCGTGATGCCGTACTGGGTCGCGAGCTTCGGCGCATTGCGCTCCAGAGCCTCGATGATGCGACCGGCATAGGCGGCGTGGCCAACCTTGTCGGAGGAGAAGTTGCTCAGCACCTCGCCGAAGCTCGCCTGGCTCGCGCCGGACGGCATCGTCTTGTAGAGTTCGGCGAAGAAATCGAGGTAGCGCGTGACGCGCGGAGCCATCTCGGCGCTGTCGAGCGCGACGTTCCACTTGTCGTCGAACAGCTTGACGCCTTCCGCCCACATGAAGCCCGGCGCCAGCCAGTTAGTCGCACCGTTGCTGCCGATCGGAAACAGCGAACCGAAGCGGCCCTCCGCGGTCAGCGTCTGCGCGTTCTTGAGCATGTCAGCGTAGCTCTTGGGAGCGCTCAGACCGTGCTTCTCGTAGAGGTCCTTGCGGTAGTAGATCCACGCCAGATTGTAATCGTAGGGATACCAGTAGACCTCGTCCTTGACCGGGAACAGGATCTTCGGTCCCCACTTGTGCTTGCTGGTCAGTTCGGTGAGCGGCACCAACTGCCCCTCGCCTTGCAGCAGCAGCACGTGGCCGACGAAGGCGAAAGTGGCGATGTCGTAGGGTTGGCCCCCGCGCAGTGAGGTGGTCACCTTGGTGAAGGCATCGTCGAGCGGCACCGAATCGACGACGATCTGGGTGCCGAACTGCTTTTCGTATTCGGCGCAAGCGACTTTCAGCGCGCGGATGCTGTCGATCGAGGTCTCAGTGTTGAGAAAACGGATGGTCTTCTTGCCTTGCCCCCACACCGCAGGCGCGGCAAGGGTGCCGGTGGCAAGCGCCGAGCTCAATGCGCCGGCGGTCTTGATCAGCGTGCGGCGGCTGATGCCGCCCGGCTTCGTCATGGTCGTCTCGTTGGTCATGGCCTTCCTCCCGTGATGATTGGTCATGGCTTGGCGGTCTCGATGCGTCGCCCGTCCGATTTGGCGAACAGATGCAGCTTTGCGGCGGGGAACCGGATGCCGATGCGCTGGCCCGGCGACCAGCTATCGACGCGATCGACAAGGATGCGCACGCGCTCGCCACCGGCCTCGCCGACGCACAGCGTCTGGGCGCCGAGTTGCTCGATCACCCGCACGGTGAAGGTGGCGGCGCCGTCGTCCTCGCCGCTCAGCGCGATGTGCTCCGGCCGGATGCCGAGCGTGATCTCGTCGCTGGCCGGCGTGCCGGGCGGCAGCGCGACGCGCAGACCGCCTGCTACGAAATTGCTGTCGGCGATGCGCCCCTCAATCAGGTTCATTTCTGGGGAGCCGATGAAGCCGGCGACAAACAGGTTGGCAGGCCGGTCGTAGACTTCCAGCGGCGCGCCGATCTGCTGCACGTGGCCGTCGCGCATGATGACGATGCGGTTGGCCAGCGTCATCGCTTCGACCTGGTCGTGGGTGACGTACACCATGCTGGTGCCGACTTCCTGGTGCAGACGGGCGATCTCCTCCCGCATCCGCACGCGCAGCTTGGCATCGAGATTCGACAGCGGTTCGTCGAGCAGGAACACATCCGGCTCACGCACCAGGGCTCGACCGAGCGCCACGCGCTGCATCTGGCCGCCGGACAATTGCTTCGGCTTGCGAGCGAGATAATCCTCCAGCCCCAACATCCGCGCCGCTTTCTGAACGCGCACGTCGATCTCGGCGCGATCCATCTTGCGCATCCGCAGGCCGAAAGCGAGGTTGTCGTAGATGGTCTTGTGCGGATAGAGTGCGTAGTTCTGGAACACCATCGCGATATTGCGATCCTTCGGCTCCAGTTGCGTCACGTCGCGCGCGCCGATCCGGATGGTGCCGGAGGTCACCTCCTCAAGTCCAGCGATC
>JBIQHO010000327.1:0-4060 GCA_044508545.1 Bradyrhizobiaceae bacterium
CGAACAGTTCGATCTGCGCCAGCGTCTGGTTGGTGAACGACGCCGACATCACGAAGCTCGGATGTCCCATGGCGTTGCCGAGGTTCACCAGGCGGCCTTCCGACAACAGGATCATGCGCTTGCCGTCGGCGAAGGTGATCTCATCGACCTGCGGCTTGATGTTGTCCCACTTCAGGTTCTTCAGCGCGCCGACCTGGATCTCGTTGTCGAAATGCCCGATGTTGCAGACGATGGCGCGATCCTTCATCGCACGCATATGCTCCAGGGTGATAATGTCCTTGTTGCCGGTGGCGGCCACGAAGATGTCGGCGCGCGGCGCAGCATCTTCCATGGTCACGACCTCGTAGCCTTCCATCGCCGCCTGCAGCGCGCAGATCGGATCGATCTCCGACACCATGACGCGGCAGCCGGCCTGTCGCAATGATGCAGCCGAACCCTTGCCGACATCGCCGAAGCCCGCGACCATGGCGACCTTGCCGCTCATCATCACATCGGTGCCGCGGCGGATGCCGTCGACCAGCGACTCGCGGCAGCCGTAGAGGTTGTCGAACTTTGACTTTGTGACGCTGTCGTTGACGTTGATCGCGGGCCACAGCAGCGTGCCGGCTTTCTGCATCTCGTAAAGGCGATGCACGCCGGTGGTGGTCTCCTCCGACACGCCCTTGATGGATTTGGCGACCTCGCCGAACCAGCCCTTCGGCTTCTCTTTCAAGAGGCGCTTGATGAGCGCGAACAGCACCTCCTCTTCTTCCGCGCCGGGCTTGTCCAAAAATGCCACGTCGCCCTTCTCGGCGCGCACGCCCAGATGAATCAGCAGCGTCGCGTCGCCGCCGTCGTCGAGGATCATGTTGGGATGCCCGCCGCCGTGCCAGTCGAACAGTTTTGCGGTGTAGTCCCAGTATTCGGTCAGGGTCTCGCCCTTGACGGCGAACACCGGAATGCCTGCGGCCGCGATTGCGGCAGCGGCGTGATCCTGCGTCGAATAGATGTTGCAGGAGACCCAGCGGATGTCTGCGCCCAGCGCCTTCAGCGTTTCGATCAGCACCGCGGTCTGGATCGTCATGTGCAGGGAGCCTGCAATGCGCGCGCCCTTCAAGGGTTGTCCGGGGCCGTATTCCTCGCGCGTCGCCATCAGTCCGGGCATCTCGGTCTCGGCGAGCGAGATTTCCTTGCGGCCGAAATCGGCAAGGCCGATGTCCCTGACGATGTAGTCGGTGAAGCTGGCGGGCGTCTTGGCGGCGGTAGCGGTGGCGGATTGGGTCATGGCATTCCCTGATATCGCACGAGATTAGCAAAAGTAGCGCTCATTGCTGCGCCCTCTCCCCTTGCGGGAGAGGGCATCGTCAGCGGCACTACAAACTCAACTCGGTGAGGTGTGGGTTCTTCATTTCGGATCACCCCCTCACCCGCCCTCGCTTTGCTCGGGCACCCTCTCCCGCAGGGGGAGAGGAAACATCACACCGCGCGCTTGATCACCTCGGCGAGGTCGGTCTTCTCCCAGGAAAAGCCGCCCTCGTTGTCCGGCGTGCGGCCGAAATGGCCGTAGGACGACGTGCGCGCGTAGATCGGCCGGTTCAGGTCGAGATGCTTGCGGATGCCGCGCGGCGTGAGGTCCATCGCCTCGGAGGCGATTCGTTCCAGCGTGTCTTCCGGCACCTTTCCGGTCCCGTGCGTATCGACATAGATCGACAGCGGGCGCGCCACGCCGATGGCGTAAGCGAGCTGCAAGGTGCAGCGGTCGGCAAGACCGGCGGCAACGATGTTCTTGGCGAGATAGCGCGCGGCATAGGCCGCCGAGCGGTCGACCTTGGTCGGATCCTTGCCGGAGAACGCGCCGCCGCCATGCGGCGCAGCGCCGCCATAGGTGTCGACGATGATCTTGCGGCCGGTCAGGCCGGCGTCGCCGTCGGGGCCGCCGATGAAGAATTTTCCGGTCGGGTTGATGTGCCAGATGGTCTTGTCGGTGATCCAGCCCTTCGGCAGCGCCTCGCGCACATAGGGCTCGACGCGCTCGCGCACCTGGTCAGAACTCATGTCCTCGACGAGATGCTGGTGCGACACCACGATTTCGCGCACGCCGACCGGCTTGCCGTTCTCGTATTGCACCGTGACCTGGCTTTTGGAGTCCGGCCCAAGCACCTTTTCCTTGCCGGAATGGCGGGCTTCCGAGATCAGCCGCAGGATCTTGTGGGCGTAGAAAATCGGCGCCGGCATCAGGTCCGGCGTCTCGTTGCAGGCGTAGCCGAACATGATGCCCTGGTCGCCGGCGCCCTCTTCCTTGTTGGCGCCGGGCTGCAAGGCATCGACCCCCTGCGCGATGTCGGCCGACTGCGGATGCAGCAGGATCTCGATGTCGGCGGTCTTCCAGTGAAAACCATCCTGCTCGTAACCGATGTCCTTGATCGCGGCGCGGACCACGCTTTCGATCTTCTCCTTGGTGACGGATTCGGGCCCGCGGGTTTCTCCGGCGATCACC
The DNA here is from genome assembly GCA_044508545.1 of Bradyrhizobiaceae bacterium. Lineage (GTDB taxonomy): Bacteria > Pseudomonadota > Alphaproteobacteria > Rhizobiales > Xanthobacteraceae > Nitrobacter. The sequence continues at coordinate 2,477 of JBIQHO010000327.1, forward strand.
ACCTTGTTGGTGGTGGCCAGCGTCTCGCAGGCGGCGCGGATCGCCCACGGATCGATGCCGGCTTTCGGACCCTCGCTGAAAAACAGATCGACGATCTCGTCCGAGATCCGGTCGCACACCTTGTCGGGATGCCCCTCCGAAACCGATTCACTCGTGAACAAATAAGATCCGCGCATCAATCGTCCCTTCATCCGCCACAGGTGGCGGTCCTTTCGTGCTGTTGACCTGGTGTGGTGGCTCTGACATTCGCTTCAGTATTGCCGCGAGTCCTACAAGCGAATGTCAGAGCCAAAACCACACCAGAATATTTTATTTTGCTAGTGCTCCTATGGTTCTAACGTTCGCATAAGAACTCGCTGCGAAGTGATGCGAATGTTCGAACCGGAACACTAGTACCCGCTTTCCGAAGTTCGTGAGACATCGCAACACCCCCCTTGACGAACTTCGGAAAGCAAAGGGTACAAGTAACTTTATGATTCTAGTACCGCTTTCGATTTGAAATTCCCGAAGATGAACCCGCTGCAAGTGGTGCAGGAATTTCAAATCGGCGGTACTGGATGTCAGTCGCGGCGACGCGAGATGACGTAGGATTCGTCGTAGAACCAGAGGCCGTTGTGCTTGCGCAAAACCTCCCTGGTGGCGTCCAGATAGCGGCCGCTTTGGGTCATCTCCGTCAACCGGTCGTCTTCGACCTGGGCGACGTAAACCGCCGCATTCCACGCTGCGAAGGCCGTCGAGGTACCGATCGATCCCGTGACCTCATTGGGCAGCGCTTCCATATCATAGCGAAAAATCGAACGATGGTCGGCATAAGCGTTGAAATTAAGGTCGCGCCCCACCGAGCCGAGCTCGTATTTCACAGCGCGCAATAGCTCATGACGGCTCACGGCGAAAGGGTTTTCTCCGGGCCAGACTGCCTGGACAATCTCCAGCCCGGGATCACCGCCATGAGAATGTATTCCTATCAAACGCCCGCCCGGCCGCAACGCCCTCGCCAGCGGGGCGATGATCCGCCGGGCCCTGAAAGTGAGGGAAGATCTGGCCCGGTACGGTTGCGAAGCGATCACCAGATCGAAGTTGGCCTCGACCCGACCCGCCCGCGGGATCACGGAATCGAGCAGGAACTGGTGATCTTCCCGGTAGATCACCAGTACGACCGGCCGCTCGTAGATCGGCATCCCCGTGACCGGACTGACGTTCGCCCGCCAGTTCTCCTCGAGATACGGCCACAGGTCCCGGATCTGCGCCTCGAACTCGCCGGAGGACGTCCCCCGCAGCGGCACCTCGCGCCACACCATGCCGGCCGCGGCCTGGGGCGACCGGGGCGCGAGCCAAGGCGCTTCCGCATAGTGCATGTTGGTCAGCACCATGACGGTCGCTGGATGCTCGAAAAGCCGGTCCGGCGCCTTGTCGAGCGTCAGCTTGATGTCCTCAAGGCTGAGTTCCTTGCCCGCGACATAGAACGGCATGTGGGGAAAGCGGACGTGCATGGAGCGCATCACCCGCGCCAGCACGGTGCCGTCGCCGACGCCCGCGTCGAACACCCGCAGCGCCGGCGGGCGCGGGTGAATGCTGCCGAACTCC
>JBIQHO010000328.1:0-4043 GCA_044508545.1 Bradyrhizobiaceae bacterium
GCGCAGAACCCGCGTGCCGTTGGGGAACTCTCCGGCCCGCATCCGCGCGAACAGATCGAGGTTTTCATCGACCGGCCTGTCGCGGAACGGACTGTTCTTGCCCGGCTCGGTCAGCGTGCCGCGCGCCAGGCGGATTTCCTCCTGCGACTGGTCGTCGACATAGGCCTTGCCCGCGCGAATGAGGTGCTGCGCCCAGGCGTAGAGCTGCTCGAAATAGTCCGAGGCGTAGTGCAAGCCGTCGCCCCAGTCGAAACCCAGCCAGCGCACGTCGCGCTGGATCGCGTCGATGTATTCCTGTTCCTCCCGGGTCGGATTGGTGTCGTCAAAGCGAAGGTTGCAGCGACCGCCAAACTCCTCGGCAATACCGAAATTCAGGCAGATCGATTTGGCGTGCCCCAGATGCAGGTAGCCGTTCGGCTCCGGCGGAAACCGGGTGACGATGCTCTGGTGTTTTCCGGACGCGAGATCGGCCGCCACGATATCACGTATGAAATCCCGGCCCGCTTCCGCAGTCGATTCGTCGGTCATTGTGTGCCTTTCAAGCTGCGCTTATGTGCCAAATCCGCGAACCGCCGCCAAGGGCCGAATGCCGCAGTTCGCAGGAACGGCGTGGCTCGCAGCCTTTCATGCGATTCCCGGGTGTGATAAAGGCCCGCCGATACCGTCTCCAACACGTCAGATCCGTGAAAAATGACCGCACCCGTCGTCACCCGCTTCGCGCCATCGCCGACCGGCTTTCTGCACATCGGAGGCGCGCGGACCGCGCTGTTCAATTGGCTCTATGCGCGCAAGCATGGCGGCAAGATGCTGCTCCGGATCGAAGACACCGATCGCGCGCGCTCCACCACGGCTGCGATCGAAGCGATCCTCGACGGGCTCAAATGGCTGGGAATCACGTGGGACGACGATGTCGTGTACCAGTTTTCCCGCGCCGCGCGGCATCGCGCCATCGCCGAGCAACTGCTCGCCGAAGGCAAGGCCTACCGATGCTATGCGACGGCGGAGGAACTGGCAGGGATGCGGGAGAAGGCACGCGCCGAGGGTCGCGCCAGGCTTTACGACGGCCGCTGGCGTGACCGCGATCCGTCGGAGGCTCCGCCGGACGTCAAGCCGACCATCCGCCTCAAGGCGCCCCTGACCGGCGAGACCGTGATCGAGGACCAGGTGCAGGGGCGGATCGTCTGGCAGAACGAGAACCTCGACGACCTCGTGCTGCTGCGGGGTGACGGTACTCCGACCTACATGCTCGCGGTCGTGGTCGACGATCATGACATGGGAGTGACGCACATCATCCGCGGCGACGATCACCTCATCAACGCCGCCCGCCAGAAGCAGATCTACGATACGCTCGGATGGGCTCTCCCGACGATGGCCCACATTCCCCTCATCCACGGCCCCGACGGATCGAAGCTCTCAAAGCGTCACGGCGCGCTGGGGGTAGATGCCTACCGTGCGATGGGCTACCTGCCGTCGGCGCTGCGCAACTATCTGGTGCGACTTGGCTGGAGCCATGGCGATCAGGAGATTTTCTCCACGCAGGAGATGATCGATGCATTCGACCTCTCCGCGATCGGGCGATCCGCGGCGCGCTTCGATTTTGCCAAACTCGAAAATCTCAACGGTCACTATATCCGCAATTGCGACGACCGCGTTCTCGTAGCCCTGTTCGAGGACGCGCTCGATTACGCTCCCCACGGATCGGACATCAAAGCAAAACTCAACGACATCACGCGCGACCAACTGCTGCGCGCGATGCCCGGACTCAAGGAACGCGCCAAAACCCTCATCGAACTGATCAACAGCGCCGGGTTTATCTTCGCCGATCAGCCGCTGACTCTCGACGCCAAGGCCGCCGCATTGCTGACACCGGAGACGCGCGCGCTGATCGGCAGGATTCGCGCCGCACTTGAATCGGTCGGCTCCTGGAGCGCGCAGACCACGGAAACCGCGATGCGGGCCTTTGCGGAACAAAACAATCTGAAGCTCGGCGCCATTGCGCAACCGTTGCGCATCGCTCTAACTGGGCGAACGACATCACCCGGCATCTTCGACGTTCTGGCCGTGCTTGGAAAAGAGACGTGTCTGGCCCGGCTTGGCGATCAAAGTGCGCCGTAGCGCGCCGCTCGTCGGCTTTTTTCGCGATCTTGCGATGCACACTGCAATACGATACCCCTTTCGCGGCGCTTCTGGAATGGCCGACTAGTCCTTCTGTCTCATCGAGAGAACTGGGCGGCCCGCAACGATCTCATCGGGGGGCTTCGCGATGAACGCAACAAGCACAAAAACCGCAACGCTGACGGTCGACGACAAGACCTACGAGTTTCCCGTTTTGAGCGGCACGGTCGGACCTGATGTCGTCGATATCGGCAAACTCTACGCGCAGGCCGGCCTGTTCACTTATGATCCCGCCTTCACGTCCACCGCCAGTTGCCAGTCCAAAATCACCTATATCGACGGCGACGCAGGCATTCTCGAATATCGCGGTTATCCGATCGAGCAACTCGCGGAAAAGGGCGATTTCCTCGAGACCTGCTATCTGCTGCTCTACGGCGAACTGCCTACCCTCTCGCAGAAGCGCGACTTCGACCAGCGTGTCATCCACCACACCATGGTCCACGAGCAAATGACGCGATTCTTCCAGAGCTTTCGCCGCGACGCTCACCCCATGGCGGTGATGGTCGCAGCGGTCGGCGCGCTCGCCGCTTTCTATCACGACTCCACGGACATCAACGATCCCCAGCAGCGCGTGGTCGCATCGATGCGCATGATCGCGAAGATCCCGACGCTGGCTGCGATGGCCTACAAATACAACATCGGCCAGCCGTTCATGTATCCGAAGAATTCACTGAGCTTCGCCGAGAATTTCCTCTACATGTGCTTCGCCGTGCCGTGCGAGGACTACAAAATCAATCCCGTTCTGGCGGGCGCGCTCGACAAGATCTTTATTCTGCATGCCGATCACGAACAGAACGCTTCGACATCGACGGTGCGAATCGCCGGTTCGTCGGGCGCAAATCCCTTCGCGTGCATCGCCGCCGGCATCGCCTGCCTGTGGGGACCGGCGCACGGCGGCGCCAACGAGGCGGCGCTGGCGATGCTTTCCGAGATCGGGACGGTGGACAAGATTCCGGATTTCATCAACAGGGTGAAGGACAAGAACAGCGACGTCCGCCTGATGGGCTTCGGCCACCGCGTCTACAAGAATTACGATCCGCGCGCAAAGATCATGCAGAAGATGTGTCACGCGGTGCTCAACGAGACCGGCCACGGCGACGATCCGATGCTCAAGGTCGCCATCGAGCTTGAGAAGATCGCCCTGAACGATCAGTATTTCATCGATCGCAAGCTCTATCCGAACGTCGACTTTTATTCAGGTATAACGCTGAAAGCGATGGGCTTCCCGACCTCGATGTTCACCGTGCTGTTCGCCGTCGCGCGAACCGTCGGATGGATCAGCCAGTGGAGCGAGATGATCGAGGACCCGCAGCAGAAAATCGGTCGTCCGCGGCAGCTTTATACCGGCGCCACGCGTCGCGATTATGTCGACATCGGCGATCGTAAGTAGCGAGCGGCGAACGCGATATGCGAAACAGGGACGGCGCCTGATCCATCGCAAAGCCGACCCTTCGCTTGCGGGGCATAAGGCTGTTGCAAGACAAAGGAGCCAGTGATGTCCCGGGAACCAACGCCAGACATCCTGTTTCGTAACCTCCGGCTGGGCGACGGCACCCCGTCCGCAATCGCCGTTTTCGATGGCCGCATCACGGCAATCGGAGCTGGCGCGGAGGCCACGGCGGCAACGACCATGATCGATCTCGGAGGTGCGCTTGCGCTGCCCGGTTTCGTGGAAGGCCACATTCATCTCGATACCAGTTTTTATGGAGATGCCTGGCAGCCGCATGTGCCCTGCACTGCCGGTTTCGACGTGCGCGAGCGCGTGGCTATTCAGCAACGCAACATGGCCGTCGCTGCGCCGATGGACCAGCGTGCGCGCAACCAGCTCGAGTTGTGCATTACCAATGGCTCTGCCGAAATGCGCAGCC
>JBIQHO010000329.1:0-4000 GCA_044508545.1 Bradyrhizobiaceae bacterium
CGAACAAGGCCGGTCTATGCCGATGCGTCGTCTGGCGGGGCAGTTCGCTTTGGAGCGGTTTGGTGATCGCTGAGGGTCTGGGAGAGACTGTGCAGCGCCCTCAGCAATTCTCCCATCGCCATACTGTGGGACAGCCCGTCTTTTTCGACGACCTTGATCAGCGCCTCGATATGGGCGCTGTCGGTATCCCACGGATTCGAAGAAGTTTTCATAAAGCATCGATTCAGGGGCAACGCGCGGGCGGCCAGGAGCGGGATGCCGCCCGCCGTGTTGCCTGATTTGCGTACTCGTTACCTGGCGCGAATCCCAATCTCGCTGATTATGGTTAAAATAGCATTACAGACTGCGTTTGAATCAGCACCGAAGCATGCCGCTTTGTCGGGCGGATGCAGCGGCACGAGGGCAATGCCCGTGTCGAACGGACACGACAGGATGGCCTGCTCGATTGTCAGAAACTGAAAGCGAACAGTAGATGTCGGTGTGATCGCCAGGACTGCTGAGCGACCTTACGGAATTCGAGGATTTCGGCTGCCCGCTTTGGCATCGAATGCTCGGTCGTGGTGATTGAGTGTGAAATCGCACCGAACAGTAACCCCGCGTCGAGCAGGATTTATCGACCTGATTTCATTGCGAAAATTAGAATTGTCCAAGGATCTAAGAAGGCGCAAATCGCAACCCTTCGAAAATCTGGGAAAGAGCAGCTGAATCAGACACTTGAGCATGCTGGTGCTTGGGGTTACTGTTCGGCGCGATTTCACAACGTGTATGCGAAACTGATAAAGGTGAAGGCCGCGCCACCTCGATGACAACCTTGTCCGCTACAATGTCGCTTGCACCTATTCGCTGCTGGGCGAGACTGATGGTGCCATCAAATTGCCGGAAATTTGCCTGAAGCAGTTTGGGACCGACATGAAGCAATGGATCAAAAACGACTCTCGATCTCATCCGGGATCATCCGGCAATCAGACGCTTTTAGCGCCGTATTGATGTCCGTCAGCAATGCTATGTTAGGAAGTCAAATGGCTGAGCCGCCCTATCGCGTCCAGGCGTTCAACAGCGCCACGCACTCCGAAAACAGGATGCACGATGATGCGGTGGCGCAAAAATATGGCTTCAGCGGCGGCCCGGTGCCAGGCGTCGATGTCTTTGCGTATATGGTCCACGTTCCGGTGGCGAAGTGGGGACGAGCCTTCCTCGAGCGCGGCCTGATGGAGGTGCGCTTCGCGAAGCCGGTTTACGATGGCGAAACCGTGGTGGTTACGTCCGAGCCTTCAGACGAAGGCCTAGCGATTGCGCTCAACGGCAGCGACGTTCGAGCTGCCGGCAGTGCCTCGCTGCCGGACGCGCCACCCCCGATCTCCGTTGGCGATTATCCCGAGACTGCGCCGGTTGCGGTGCGGGGGCCGGTCGATCTCAGGTCTTACCAGGTCGGCAAATGGCTCGGAACGGCGCCGCGCTCCTGGCCGGGCCAATCTGGAGCGGACTATCGGGCGGAAGTACGCGAAACCGATCCAATCTATGCTCGCGAAGGGTTGGTGCATCCCGGTATGGTGCAGCGGGTTATGAACCGGGTCTTGATGGAGAACGCTTTACTGGGGCCGTGGATTCATCTCGGCAGCCGCATGCAGATGCTGTCCACAGCTGCTTGCGATGAAGAGTTGGTCGCGCGGGCACGCGTTACCGCGAACTACGAAAAGAAGGGCAACCGTTTCGTGGAAGTAGATGCCGTTGTTGTTGCGAACGGCCGGAAGTTGATCGCCCACTGCCAGCACATCGCGATCTATCAACTTCGCGAACGAGCAGCGTGAGGCACAAGGCTGTCGAGCAGCATCGTCACCGGCGCACCCGGTTCTGCAGGCCGTCAAAACAGATAAGGGAACGCAAGACACGCACGTGACAATCGCTCCACCAGACGCGGACGGGGATTCTAGTCGCCTTTCAAGTTTGTCCCCCAGGACAGCCCGTGTCTGCTTCGGCGGCGCGGGCATCCTTACAACGAAAGCAATCAAAGATGCCCAATGCGGCGCTGGTATATCCCGATACGAAGCTCTTTATTGATGGCGAATGGCGTGAGGGTCGCGAATGCCGGACTATTCCGGTTATTGATCCGGCGACCGAGGAGACGATCGGCTCGGTTGCACATACCGCGCGCCGGATCTCGACGCCGCGCTGGCCGCCGCCGATCGCGGCTTCAAACTCTGAAGCTCAACCTCGGCGTTTGATCGGTCTAAGCTGATGTGCAAGGCCGCCGGCTTGCTGCGAGAGCGCGGAGATCGCATCGCCTGGCTCCTGACGCGCGAGCAAGGCAAACCTTTGGCAGAGGCCAAGGGCGAAGTGATGGCGGCGCCGACATCATCGATTGGTTCGCTGAGGAGGCGCGCCGCACTTGCGGCCAGGTGATTCCGGCGCGCGCGCGAAGAGCCATGCAGATGACGCTCAAAGCTGCCGGTCGGTCCGGTGGCCGCGTTCACGCCCTGGAACTTCCCGTCAATCAAACAGTGCGCAAGCTCTCCGCGGCGCTCGCCGCCGGCTGCTCGATCATCGAAGGCGCCGGCACCGCCGCCGGCGGCGCCTGCCGAGCTCCTTGGCGCCTTCGTCGATGCCGGCGTGACCGCCGGGGGTCGTCACTCTGGTCTCTGGCGCGCCGGGGGAGATCTCCGAGTGTGAAAATGCGCCGGCCAGTGACCCCGCGTCGAGCAGGATTTGTCGTGCTGATTTCATTGCGAAGATGAGTGTTGTCCTAGGGATCTCAGAAGGCACGATTGTGACCCTGCGAATCTCACAAAGAGCAGCTGTATCAAACTCTTGAATGTTCCAGTACCTAGGGTCACTGGCCGGCGCATTTTCGCAGCCGATCGCCTAATCAGATTCACGCGCTCGAAGGCGCACTGAGTCAGTCGGTCTGGTCGGCATCGAGGTATCGTCCCTCGGTTCATTACGCTTCGGCACCTTGGGGTCGATTGCACTATTTGGTAGTTTGTTCCGGCGCCGCGTGGAGAGTCTGCCATGTGGCCAGGGCTCGGGACAAGTGTCGGTCCATCATTCCCACTGCCAAATCGGTTCGACGAGCCTCAATGGCTTCAAGTATCTCACAATGATCGTCGTAAGCTTGCGTGCCCCGTGAGTAATCTGAAAAGTATATTATGCGACGCTGTTTTGAGAATTCATAAAATAATTTCACCGTGCGAAGCAGTACTCTATTCTGTGTTGAAGCGACGATTCCAAGATGGAACGCTTCATCCTCAGCCTCAATTGTCTTTTTGCTATCAATTGCAAGCTTCGTTTTGTAGAGGATTTCCCTCAGCCGATCTACGTCCTGATCCCGCCTTCTATCGCAGGAAATCCGTACGCCCTGCAGCTCCAGAATACTTCGCACTTCAAACACGTCCTTAGTCTCTTCAGGCTGAAACGGCAGGCCAGAAGACGCACGAAGAACGAGGGCCTCGATGCTACTTTCCTCAGAATTTCTAAGATAGATCCCAGAGTTAGGCCTTCGCTCAATCACACGCATCGACTCGAGAGCGGCCAAAGCCTCGCGAACCGCCCCGCGACTGACATTGAACCTGTCGGCAAAGTCACGTTCCGACGGCAATCGTTCGTTCGGCTCATAGCGACGCTCATCAATGAATGAGAGTATTTTCCCTACAACGTTCGGGACACCGGCAATCCTATCGCTTTCCGTCTTCTCAAGCATTTTTCGGTCTTTTTTCCAGCCGTCAGTCCATCCCAACCAGGTCCATCCCGATACGGAAGGGTCATAAATCATACGCGTTGCTTGGCAACTCGAACCCAAAGTACCAGTGAAACCCTAGCCGGTCTACCAAATTGGTTAATCCGGCTCCGCGCTGAAGCTGCCATATGCCCGATGGTTAAGCCACCCGTTCATTAAACTCCCCACGGCATGCCTTGCGCGTAGAGATGGCCAAGCGCGGCGCCCGGCCAACACCAAGCCGATGGCCTAGCCGTAAACGCCGTCCGCCGTTCAGGGCCTTCCTCTATC
>JBIQHO010000330.1:0-3992 GCA_044508545.1 Bradyrhizobiaceae bacterium
CGCTCTTGCCGTCGAACACCAGTTCGCGCACGCCGAAGCGCTGGCACAGTTCGGTATTGAACGCCGGCGTCACCTTGAACATCCGCCCGTCGAGCCACAGCGCGACATAGCCGTGATAGATGAACAGGTCGGTGCCCATCAGTTCCGAAAGTTTCGCCGAGTTGAGATGATTGCGCACGTCGGCGAAGCCGGCCGCGGCGGGAATGCCGGAGGCGCGCAGCGCCGCCGTCAGCAGGATCGCCTTGGGCACGCAGTAGTTCGATGCACGCCGAACCACCGTGCTGGCGCGGTAGTCGTCGGGCGTGATGCCGACGTCGAACGGATTGTACTTGATGCCGTCGCGCACCGCGTCGAACAGGCGGATCGCCTTCGCGGTCGGGGACGCATCCTCGAAGCCGCGCAGCGCCGCCGCCGCGAAATCGCGCACCGGCGCGGAATCGCTATCGACGAAATATGTCGGCGCGAGATAGTCGGCATTCGCAGAAGCAGCCACGGAAACCCTCGATCGTTGAGCCTGTCTGAATCTAACAAATGTTAGAAGCGGACTGTTGTCAATCAGAACGGCGGGATATTGTACCCTCGCAGCTTCAATTCCGGGAACGGTCCATGAGCGACGCCAGCCGATACGTTTGGGAACCCTCCGCTGATCTCATCGCGCACAGCAATCTCACCGCTTTCCTGCGCATGACCGGCCACGCCGATTACGACAGCCTCGCCGCCGCCGCCGAGGCCGATCCCGCCTGGCTGATGGAGCAGGTGTTCAGGTTCTGCGACGTCCGCTTCTATCGTCCCTACGACACCATGCGCGATACCTCGCGGGGCGAGCCGTGGGCGCGCTGGTGCGTCGGCGGCACCACCAGCATCGTGCTCAACTGCATCGACAAGCATCGCGACACCGCGGTCTGGGACCAGACTTTTCTGGTGTGGGAAGGCGAAGACGCGAAGGAGCAGCGTCGGCTCACCTATCGCGAGCTTGACCGCGAGGTCGGCCGGCTGGCGCAAGCCTTGCGCGATCTCGGCATTACGCAAGGCGATGTGGTCGCGCTCTACATGCCGAGCCTGCCGGAAACCTTCGTCGCCTTCTTCGCGGTGCTCAAGCTCGGCGCGATCCTGCTGCCGCTGTTCTCCGGCTTCGGCCCGAGCCCGATCGCCGCGCGCCTCAACCACGGCGAGGCCAAAGCCGTCATCACCGCCAACGGCACCTGGCGGCGCGGCGCGCCCGCGCCCCTCAAGCCGGTGCTCGACACCGCGCTGGAGCAGGCCCCGAGCGTCAGGCATGTCATCGTGGTCGAGCGCGGCGGATTGTCCATCGACACTCCGATGCGCCCCGGCCGCGACCATTGGTGGCACGAGGTCACCGCCGGCCGGGACGGCAATATCACCACCGTGGCGATGGCGGCCGAGGATCCCGCGATCCTGCTCTACACCTCCGGCACCACCGGCGAGCCCAAGGGCTGCGTCTGGACCCAGATCGGCTTCATCGGCTCGATGGTGACGCGCGACGTCATCGTCTGCGGCGACTTCAAGCCGGACGACCGCTTCTTCTTCATGAGCGACATGGGCTGGATGGTCGGCGCGATGTGTGCCTGCATTCCGAGCTTCGCTGGCGCGAGCCTGCTGATCGCCGAGGGCACGCCGGATTTCCCGGACACCGGCCGATTCTGGCGGCTGATTCAGGATCATCGCGTGACCTATCTCGGCGTCTCGCCGACCATCGTCCGCAGCCTGATGCGCTACGGCGACGAGGTGGAGCGCTACGATCTCTCCAGCCTGCGCATCACCACCTCCGGCGGCGAGGCGTGGACCGCCGCGCCGTGGCAATGGTTCTTCGACCACGTCTGCAAGCGGCGACTGCCGATCCTCAACATCTCCGGCGGCACCGAGGTCGGCGGCTGCATCTTCCTCGGCACGCCGAACCACCCGATGAATCCGGGCTCGTTCTCGCGGCCGGCGCTGGGCGTCGGCGCCGACATCGTCGATCTCGCCGGCAACCGGATGCCGCCGGGCGAAGTCGGCGAACTGGTGCTGCGCCATTCCTCGATCGGGCTGACCAAGAGCCTGTGGAAAGCGGACGCGCGCTACATCGACAACTATTGGAGCACGCTGCCCGGCATCTGGGTCCACGGCGATTTCGCCATGCAGGGCACCGACGGCCTCTACTACATTCTCGGCCGCTCCGACGACACCATCAAGATTTCCGGCAAGCGCACCGGCCCCGCCGAGCTTGAAGGGCTGCTGGTCGCAACCGGCAAGGTGGCGGAAGCGGCGGTGTTCGGCGTCCCGCATCCGGTCAAGGGATCGGCCATCGTCTGCGCCTGCGTGCTGATGCCGGGCATCGCCGAGGCCGGCGTCGCCGACGAGCTCACCGCCGCGCTGGTCGACGGCATGGGCGCGTCCTACCGCCCGGAGCGCATCGTCTTCGTCGCCGACCTGCCGCGCACCCGCAACATGAAGATCATGCGCCGCGTGCTGCGCGCGGTGTTCGAGAACAAGGACCCCGGCGACCTGTCGTCGCTCGCCAACCCCGAAGCGGTCGAGGCGCTGCGCAAGCAGGTGGCAATGTCAGCCTGAGCGCCCGGCCGGAAATTCGCTTTTTAGGCAATGTGCAACACGAAAACCGTCATGCTCCCCGAAAGCGGAGCATCCAGTATTCCATATGGAATCGAATTTCCCCTGCGCTGGCACGGATGACTGGATCGTCCGCCGCAACCTGTCATCGGACCGCGCTTTGCGCGGACCCGTTGGCGGACGATGACGCCTCATTTCCGGTCAGGCTCTGAGGCGCGCCAACACGTCGCTTCAGGTCGAACGCGCCCGGCGCGGACGCGGGTTGCGACGGCAACTTAAACCGGGCAGTCCGGCGGGAACGACGGCTTGCGCTTCTCCAGGTGCGAGGCGAGCCCCTCGCGCGCCTCAAGCCCGCTAAAGCCGAGGATTTCCAGCGCGGTCGAGGTGTCGAACAGCGGCCCGTTGACGCGCAGCCAGTTGTTGAGCGCGTATTTGGTCCAGCGGATCGCGCTCTGCGCGCCGGTGGCGAGGTCTTCCGCCGTCTCCAGCGCGATTCTTTGCAAGTCGGCGTCCTCGACGCACAACGACACCAGCCCGATACGCTCGGCCTCCTCGCCCGACAGCGGCTTGCAGGTCAGGAGATAGTATTTGGCTTTCGCCAGCCCGCACAATAGCGGCCAGATGATGCAGGCGACGTCGCCGGCGGCGACGCCGAGCCGGGTGTGGCCATCGACGATCTTGGCCGATTTGCCGCAGATCGACACGTCGGCAAGAATGCCGACGACGAGACCCGCTCCCACCGCGACGCCGTTGATCGCGGAAATGATCGGCTTGTTGCAATTGATGACGTTGTAGACGAGGTCCTTCGCCTCCTTCCAGGTCGCCATCCGCGCCACCGGATTATCGAGGATGCTCTTGATCAACTCGAAATCGCCGCCGGCCGAGAACGCCTTGCCGGCACCGGTGACGATCACCGCGTTGATATCCGGATCGTCGTTGATGTCGCGCCAGATATGGGTGAGCTGGGTGTGGGTTTCGGCATCCACCGAATTGTAGGTCTCCGGCCGGTCGAAGGTGATGCGGAGAATGCGGTTGGCGGGATAGTCGATCTTCAATTTGGTGTAGGCGGCATAGCGATCCGACATCGGCATTCCCTCGTTGGCGATGGCCCTGGTCCTTCGGAGATCGACGACCGCTCTCGCGGGCCGGCGCGGTCCCCGCCCCGCGCGGCCGGCGGCGACCGGTTTCGAACAGATGTTAGAATCTTAGGCGGGTTTGGCCACGCCCGCAAGCGCCCCCTTGCCGACGCGCGATAAAGCGCCTTTTATGACGGCGAGGCCGCACCGGCGGCGTCCAATCGCGGAGAATGACATGCCCAACGGACACGCGGAATCGCCGACCACAATGGCCGGCACCAGTTCGACCGTCGGCAGCCTGTTCCGCGCCCGTGCTGCCATCCAGCCCGCCGCGCCGGCGATCGACCA
>JBIQHO010000331.1:0-3965 GCA_044508545.1 Bradyrhizobiaceae bacterium
AAGCGCCGCGTCGATCGCGGCCAGCGCTTCCCGGCTCGTCTCATAGAGCGCGCGTCCTTGCGCGGTCGGACGCACGACGCGCGAGGAGCGTTCGAGAAGGCGCGCGCCCACATGGCGTTCCAGATTGCGCAGGTGCTTTGTGACCGCCGGCTGGGAAACGGCCAGACCACGCGCGGCCGCCGTGACCGATCCGCGCTCGACGGTGCGCACGAAGGCGCGCAAGGCTGCTGCAATATCCATGTCGATAGCCAGCGGTTATGATTTTCACTATTGCATAACATGAAGACGCCAGCCGCGTCATGCGTATTGTACGCGTCACGCGTATTGCAGAAGGCCGCGGCGAGCCCGACTGCGCATCGAGAACACTTATATCCGATGGTTATGGTGGCCATGAGCGGACGCCACATGGACTGATCGCGCGGCAACATCATTATCGGTGGGATGTCCGCAGCGCAGCCAGATCGACGAGCATTTTTCGGAATCGCGGGATGTGCGGCGTGCGCCGCGCTTTGGCGCAATGCCGGCGCCGCAAACGCTCTCGCCGCCTCCAACAACCATGCGGCGCGTCTTCCTTCGCACACGCGGCCGATGTTCATCCGGAGAGCGGGCCTGCGCGTGCGAAACCTTGCGGGAATGCTCCTGTTCTATCGGCAGGTGATCGGCCTTGAGGTGATGACCGAGACGAAAGACGGCGCGGTGCTCGGTGTCGGCGGGGTTGGCCTGATCGCGTTGCTGAACGATCCCGGTGCTGTTCAGCCGCCTCGAAACGGCGCGGGCCTTTACCACGTCGCGTTTGAAATGCCGACGCGCAAGGATCTGGCGCGCTGGGCGATCCATGCCGTCAGGAAGAATGTCCGGCTATCCGGCGTCGCGGACCATCTGGTCACGGAATCGGTTTATCTGAACGACCCCGAAGGCAACGGCGTCGAGGTCTATGCCAGCCGTCCCGAGGAACAGTGGAAATGGGATGCCGGCCGGGTGTCCATGGGCGTCTTCGATCTCGATGTCGAAGGCTTGCTGAGACTCGCCATCAATGAAAGCGACGCATACACGACCGCGCCGTCCGCGATGCGCATCGGCCATATCCACTTGAAGGTGGGAGACGTGAAGGCGGCCGAGAATTTTTATTGCAATGTCATCGGTCTGGACGTGACGCGTCAGGCGCCCGGCGTCGTCTTCATGTCGTCGGGGAAATATCATCACCACGTCGCGGCGAATGTCTGGGAAAGCGACGGCGCCCATGCGCGCGCTGAACGAGCCGCCGGATTGTGCTGGTTCTCGATCGCGGTCAGTGATCCCTCGACATTGAAGAAACTGGAGACCCGGCTGCGTGACGCGGGAGCGCCGCTGAAGGCAACGCCGGAATGGCTGGAAACGGCCGATCCGTGGGGACACGAAATCCGATTGGTTTCTGAAAAGCTGCCTCCATAAGTTTGCGATATCCGTTCGGCGTGCCGTCCACGAGCAGCCTGAGAGCTTTTCGCGCGTCTCGTTCTTTCGGATCGCTGATGGCGATTCACCATCGACAATCGGCGAGAACGAGGTTCCGCATGATGGGGTTCGGTAGCCTGAGGCGATCCGCCTCCGGAGCAATTCTTATTTCCGCCGCAATTGGCCGCGTCCTTCACGGTTCGCTAACCATGGCCGCCAGTAATCGATCCTGCGCATAAGTATTGCGGGGCGACGATGCGGGCGATTCAAGTATTGGCTATAGTATTTATCCTGATGGCGGACCGGGGCGCGGTTGCCGCCGACACCGTGCCGCCGCAAAACGATCACCAGTTTGCCGCATCATTCCTGCTGCGCGGCGGGCTCGATACCAACCCGCAATTTTCCTCCGGCTCAGGCATCGGCGGCAGCGCCTTTCTCGGTACCGAGACGGCGCTTGCGGCCGGCGCCAAGGGCGAGCGCTACAGCCTCGGCGTGGCGGCGGAAGCCGGCACGATCGACTACGCCAATCCGCGCCTCACGCCGACCCGGCGCGGCAAGGTCATCCTGCGCGGCACCTTTGGCGACGACGACCTGCGGCTGAGTTCGACCACGACGCTTGCCGATGTCGACAGCTACAACCTGCGTTCGCGTGAGATCGGCCAGGCGTTCAAGCTGGAGACGAGGACCGACCGGCTCAAGCTGTTCGCGACGGTGGAGGGCGGCCGCGTCAGCCTCAACCAGACCAACGCCATCTTCCAGGATTTCCTGCCGAGCCCGCACCAGGTCCTGCGCGCCTCGATCGTGCCCGGCGTCGCGCTGGTGCGCGGCAAGGCCGAGGTCGGCGTTTCGGTCAATCTCTCGGCGCGGCGCTATGTCGATGTTCTGGACGATTTCGGCTATCGCCGCGACAACGAGCGGGTGCAGCCCTTCGTGTTCGCGAAATATGACGGCGAGCAGGTCACCGCGTTCGGTTCGCTGTCGCGGCTTTACGGCAAATGGCACGACGTCGATTTCAGCGATGTCGACCGGTTGTTGTTCGACGCCACCGTGACGTGGCGCGCAAAGCCTTTCAAGATAGACCTCGTGGCGACGCGGCGCGCCTCGGAGACGACGTTCCCGATCTCGCCGATCACCATCGACACCATTTATTCCGCGAAAGCGTCGTGGGCGCTCGATCCGGCGTGGACGCTCGCGGCCTCGCTCGGCTACGCCGACACCGAATATCTCGATTCGCCGTTCAACGCGCGCACGCTGACCTATGGCGTCGGCGTCACGCGCGACCTCGACGACGATCTGGTGTGGGGGCTCGATCTCACCCGCGCGCAGGGAACGCTGATTTCCGGCGAGCGCGCCGATGCGCTGATCGTGATGACCTCGCTGACGAAGAAGTTCGGCTCGGCCGCCAGGGCGGTCACGTCCGCGAAGTCCGCGCCGCCGTCGTCCGCGATGTGACGGGGCGGCGGCGCGCGCGTGCGGGCGGGGAGACCCCGTCCGCCGTCGTGATGCTTAGTAGCAGCCGCAGCCGCCGTGACCGCCGCCGAGCAGTCCGCCCAGCACGTTGCCCTTGCCGAGCACCGCGCCGAGCACGCCGTTCTTGCCGGTGGTGACACCGACGTTGGCCGCCAGCGCGCTGCGCCCGTTGACCAGTCCCAGCACGCCGCCGTGGCCCGACAGCAGGTTGGCGCCGACCGCGATCCCCTGAACGCTGCTGCCGCCGCGGCCGTGTCCGCCCGCCAGCGCCGGCGCGCTCGCAAGCGTGGTGGCAAGGGCGGCGAGGATAAGAATTTTCTTCATGACGTTCTCCACTGTTTGACTCATGCGCGATGCTGCGCACGGGAGAAGCATCCGCTCGAAAGCATATCAATTCAATCTATGCTTGGATGTAACCTTAAGTTGAGCGTATTTTATTGCATGAATACTTATGTGTACTTACAATATGACCGATCTTGCTACGAAGATAAACTGAGGCGCGGGCGGCTTTTCCGGCTCCGGATTCCGGTGGGTGCGCATCGCGGGACTCTTGTGGCCATACGGAGGCGGTTTTGGACGCGATTGTGGCGGGCGAAAGTCTTGCTGAAGCCGTCTGCGAACAGCTTTCAAGGATCCGCGCAGGATCGTCAGTCCAGCGCGACTGGCTGCTATCGCCTCCGCGTGATCTCGCGGAAACGGTAGCGGTCGCGAATCTCACGATTGAAAAATCCGCCGCGCGACTCGGCGCGGGCGAAGGCGTCGGCGACGTCAGGCGGCACGTCGTCATAGACGTAGCGGCGGCCGCTGACGAAGATGACGGTGAGGCGGCGGGTGGCTTCGTTGTAGGTGAAGGCGCGGATCGCGGTGGAGGGCATGGCGCGCTCCGGTGTCAAACCGATCGCAGCCGCTGCGAGGAGACATCGCGGCCGCCGCGAGAACGTACCTCATCAGGTGTCGCGAGAACACGGTTGTCACGAGAGCCGATCGCAGTCACGGCAAGAGCATGTTGCGGTCATCGCGACAATGCATCCGCCGCGCGTTGGTTGCGTCGCGCTGCTCAGCCC
>JBIQHO010000332.1:0-3964 GCA_044508545.1 Bradyrhizobiaceae bacterium
GCGATGGCGTCGTCGCTGATGTTTTCGATTAATCGCTCAGCCGCAGCCCAGACTTCACTCTCGGTTTCTCTGACGATGATATGGATGCGTAGGCCGAAGCGTACTGTTCTTCCGCGGGCTGCGGCCTTGCGCCTGACCGACTCGATCTTCGCGGCTACATCCGCAGGTGGCTCACCCCACGTAAGGTAATGATCGATCTGATCGGCGGCCAGATCCTGCCCGGCGTCTGAGGAGCCTCCGAAATAAAGCGGTGGCCGCGGCTGCTGCAACGGAGCGAAATCGAGCCGGCCGCCGCGGATATCGTAGTAGCGTCCCTGGAAATCGACCGTCTCGCCGGAGAGCAGTTGCCGCCAGATCTGTAGGAACTCGCCCGCCTGGGCATAGCGTTCGTCGTGAGGAATAAAGATGCCGTCGCCGGCGAGCTCGGCAGGATCGCCGCCTACGACGACGTTCAGCAGGAGACGGCCATTGCTGAAACGGTCTAGGGCAGCGGTCTGACGTGCGGCGAAGGTCGGCGAGGTGACCCCCGGGCGAAGGGCGACGAGGAATTTGAGACGTTCGGTGGCGGTCGCAAGTCCCGTCGCGACAATCCAAGAATCCTCGCACCGCTGCCCGGTTGGCAGCAAAACACCGCCAAATCCAAGTCGATCGACGGCCGAGGCAATCTCTCGAAAATAGCGAAAGTCCGGCAGGCGACGACGTTCATCGACACCGAAATAGGCGCCGTCGCCGTGCGTCGGAATGAACCAGAAAATATCAGGCGGGCCCGGATGAGGCGGATGAGACGATGGAAGTGACAAAATGGTCTCCGTCACATTGGAATGGCGACCCGCCGTGGACGTAATGCCGTGAGCGAGACCGTCATCCTCTTCAATTATTCTCGCTCAGGCAATTTCAGAGAATCGAATGAAAGTAGTGAATGTCTTTCGCGGCGTGATCTTGCGGGGAAAAACATTTTAAGGGTTACGAACACAGCGGAGCGCTCCCCGGTCAGCTCGATCGAGATCAATGATCAGAATGTGTCGTCTCGACACCAAAGCTGAAGCGGGCGTCAACATAAACGTGTTGCGCGTTCGAAGATGCGCAGGACAGCCATTCCGTATCATTCGCAATGAGAGCAGACTCATTGTTATTTCTTGGCGACCCTCGACATCGCACGGAATGACCCTGAAATTCGACAGGATGTAATTGGTGCGGCTCGCGCGCCGCTCGGCACATTCGGGCTGGACTGGAGATGGAAATGGTGTCGCTGGCAAAGATCTCTCTTCGCAGGCCAAATCATGACAAGATCGATGAAAGCAGCTTCAAGTACGCCATGCGCCAGCTCGCAGGAGGCGTAACCGTCATCACCGCGGGGAAGGGCGAGACTATCTCCGGAATGACGGTCACATCATTTTCCTCCTTAACGGTCGATCCGCCGTCGGTCATTGTGGCTATCAGTCGATCCGCGTCGTCGTGGCCGCTGATAGAAAGATCCGGTCGATTTGGGGCGAATATCCTGGCGGGGGATCAATTCGAGATCGCCAAGCGCTTTACGTCTCAAAGCGGCTTAAATGGCGCGGAAAGATTTCAGGGTATCCCGTGGAAACCAGCCAAATCCGGAATCCCGCTTCTGGTCAACGCCCTTGTCACGCTGGATTGCAGAGTAGCCCGAGTTATCGAGCATCACACGCATATAGTTGTGATAGGCGACGTGACCGACTTGGATGTCTTTCCGGACAGAAACGGTGGCCTGGCTTACTGGAACGGCCAGTACCACACCGTGGATGGCAATGAGGACGTGCGGATATTGTCCGAAGTCAGCATGCCGACTGCGCGCGCGCTACAGGAATTCTAATAAGCGCGGCTCGAGTTCTTCAGAATATAAAATCTACATGTGTCGCTCACCGGTTTCGGAATCGTGAATATTCGGGATTCGCATGGTGGCTGCTGCAAGTGGGCCGATATCTGAACACAACAATTCGGCTTTCATCGCGCGACTTTCCGAAAAAATGACGCTGACCTTGGGTCACTCGCAGTAGCGCTGTCGTTATTTTCTTCGAGCTATCGACATCTAGAACGTCGATCGACATCATTCCCGAACAGTTCTTGCCGCTGTTGATTTTGGTCTGCCTTTGGACGCGATCAATATTTCCGGACACAAAGCGCAAGTCGGAGACAGGATCATGACCGTACAGACTTCACGTCACTCCAATTTTCTCTGGTTCCTGCCGACGCACGGCGACGGTCGCTATCTCGGTACGGCGACCGGCGGCCGTGAGGTGAATTTCAATTATCTCCGGCAGATAGCGCAGGCGGCTGATCAACTCGGGTATTATGGCGTGTTGCTGCCGACCGGGCGAAGCTGTGAGGATTCCTGGGTGACGGCCGCGGCGGTGGCGCCGTGGACCGAACGGTTGCGCTATCTCGTTGCGGTGCGGCCCGGATTGCAGTCGCCGACGGTCGCCGCGCGGATGACGGCGACGCTCGATCGGATTTCCAATGGCCGGTTGCTGATCAATGTCGTTACCGGTGGTGATCCGATCGAGAACAAGGGTGACGGCATTTTTCTCGATCATGACGAGCGTTATGTCGTGACCCGCGAGTTTCTCGACGTCTATCGCGCGCTATTGGCGGGTGGGACCGTCAATGTCGATGGTAAGCATATTCGCATCGAGGATGGACGGCTGTTGTTTCCGCCCGTCCAGCAGCCGCGCCCGCCGCTCTATTTTGGTGGATCGTCGGATGCGGGCATCGATGTCGCCGTCGATATCGTCGACAAGTATCTGACCTGGGGCGAACCGCCAGCGCAGGTCGCCGACAAGGTAAATCGGGTTCGCGCCGTCGCCGCGGCGCGGGGACGGCAACTCAGCTTCGGTATTCGCCTGCACGTCATCGTCCGCGAGACCGGCGCGGAAGCATGGAACGCCGCCGATGAACTGATTTCGCACGTAACGGACGACACTATCGTTGCTGCCCAGAAGATCTTCTCGCGGATGGACTCGGTTGGGCAGCAGCGCATGGCGGAGTTGCACGGCGGTCGCCGCGACAAGCTCGAGATCAGCCCAAATCTTTGGGCGGGTGTAGGGCTGGTACGTGGCGGCGCCGGCACGGCCTTGGTCGGCGATCCGCAAACCGTCGCCGCTCGAATCAGGGAATATCAGGATATCGGCATCGATACCTTCATTCTGTCGGGTTATCCGCACCTTGAGGAAGCCTATCGGTTCGCCGAACTGGTCTTCCCGCTCCTGTCGCCACGCGTGCAAGACAATTTAAAGGCACGGCGGATCAACAGCGGTCCGTTCGGCGAGACCATCGCCAATGAGAGCGGCCCTGCCGATTTCCAATCCCGAAAGAAAGAGGCGGCGCAGTCATGAGCGTCATCGAATCGATTCCGAATCTGAAGCCGTGGCGGCTCCCCGGCCTGGATGGGCTGACGCAATGGATCGTTCCGATTCTGACCCTCGCCGTGTGGCAGTTCGTCTGCGGGTCCGGCTACGTGCCGTCGCGGGTTCTGCCGGCGCCGATCGACGTGGTTATCGCGGGATGGAAATCGCTGCTCTCCGGCGAACTCATCAACAACATCTGGGTGAGCTTCTGGCGCGCCGCTGTCGGGTTTCTGATCGGCGGTGGAATCGGATTTGCCTTCGGGCTCGCCAACGGGCTATCGCGCCTTAGCGACCAGTTGACCGACACGACCCTTCAGATGATCCGCAACGTGCCGCATCTGGCGCTGATTCCGCTGGTCATCTTGTGGTTCGGCATCGATGAGGCAGCGAAGCTGTTTCTGGTGGCTCTCGGTGTCTTTTTTCCGATCTACCTGAATACGCTGCACGGTATTCGCACGGTCGATCCGCAACTGATCGAAATGGGACGCATCTACGGCATGAGCAATAGCGAACTGTTCCGCCGCATCATCTTTCCGGGGGCGCTGCCGTCGATTTTCGTCGGTGCCAGGTTCGCGCTCGGCCGTGTGTGGCTGACG
>JBIQHO010000333.1:0-3943 GCA_044508545.1 Bradyrhizobiaceae bacterium
TCCGGCAACTGGCCCGACAAGAGCCGCCCGGACTTGTCGGTGATGGTGCCGGAGATCATCACCGGCACGTCGATGCCGCGCTCCTCGCCGATTTCGGCGATGGCATAGAGCGCGGCCTTGGCGTTCAGCGTGTCGAAGATGGTTTCGACCAGCAGCAGGTCGGCGCCGCCGTCGAGCAGGCCGTTGATCTGCTCGCCATAGGCCTTGCGCAGGTCGTCGAAGGTGACGGCGCGGAAGCCGGGATTGGCGACGTCCGGCGAGATCGACGCGGTGCGGTTGGTCGGGCCGATGGCGCCGGCGACGAAGCGCGGCCTGCCGTCGGCGGATTTCGCGCGCTTCGCGGCATTGCGCGCAAGTCGCGCGCCCTCGCGGTTGAGTTCGTAGGCGAGGTCCGACATCTCGTAGTCAGCCTGCGCGATCGAGGTCGAGGAAAACGTGTTGGTCTCGACGATGTCGGCGCCGGCCTTGAGATATTCGTAGTGGATGTCCTCGATCGCCTGCGGCTGGGTGAGGATCAGCAGGTCGTTGTTGCCGCGCACGTCGCGGTGAAAGTTCTTGAAGCGCTCGCCGCGAAACGCCGCCTCGTCGAGTTCGAGCCGCTGGATCATGGTGCCCATGGCGCCGTCGAGCACCAGAATGCGCTCGCGTGCGAGGGCGCGGAATTTGTCGGCGATGGGAGAAGCGGGACGAGAGGACATGAATAAACCAGAGCCTTACTCCCTCTCCCCCTGGGGGAGAGGATTGGGGTGAGGGGGGACGGGCGTTGCTTTGGACAACGTCAGCAAAATATCGCTCAATACGCCTTCGATGTTGGCCAGCACGTCGTTGTTCCAGAATCGCAGCACGAGGTAGCCCATCGCGGAAAGTGCTTGCGTACGCTCAGCATCGCGCGAGACCTGAAAGGCGTGCTGTCCGCCATCCAGTTCGATGACGAGCTTGCCGCCGGCGCAGTAGAAATCGACGACAAATCTGTCAATCGGCACCTGCCGTTTGAACTTCCAACCAGCAAGTCGACGATTCCGAAGCCGGAGCCAGAGTGCAAGTTCGGCGTTCGTTTGTGATTCTCTCAAGCGGCGTGCGACGGGCGTGTTTCTTGTCATCGATTTTACTCGATATGCCTGACCCCCCTCACCCCGTCCCTCTCCCCCGTGGGGAGAGGGGGAAGCGGCCGCGCGTGGATGGGCCAGCACTTACGCTGCCTTCCGCGCGGCGTCCGGGCGGATGCCGAGCAGATGGCAGATCGTGAAGACGAGATCGGCGCGGTTCATGGTATAGAAGTGAAACGCATCGACGCCGCGCTTGGCGAGTTTCTGCACCTGTCCCGCCGCCACGGTCGCCGCGACCAGCTTGCGCGTTTCGGCATCGTCGTCGAGGCCTTCGAATTTTTCAGCGAGCCACGGCGGCACGGTGGTGCCGGCCCTGGTCACGAAGTTTCTCGCCTGCCTGAAATTATGCATCGGCATGATGCCGGGCACGATCGGAATGTTGATGCCACGGGCGCGGACGCGATCGAGATAGCGAAAATAGAGGTCGTTGTCGAAAAACACCTGGGTGATGGCGCGGGTTGCGCCGGCATCGACCTTGGCCTTCAGGACATCGATGTCCGCATCGATGTCGGGGCTTTCCGGATGCTTCTCGGGATAGGCCGAGACCGAGACCTCGATATCGCCGTGCCGCCGCTTGATGCCGGCGACGAGATCGGCCGAACTGCGATAGCCTTCGGGGTGGGTGCTGTAGGCGGTGCCGATGCCGCCCGGCGGGTCTCCCCGCAGCGCGACGATATGGCGGACGCCGATGTCACGATAGCGGCTGACGATCTCGTCGATTTCCCCGCGCGCGGCGCCGACGCAAGTCAGATGCGCCGCCGGCCGCAGTTCGGTTTCGGACAGGATGCGCGCGATCGTCGAATGGGTGCGTTCACGGGTCGATCCGCCGGCGCCGTAGGTGACGGAGACAAAGCTCGGGTCCAGCGGCGCAAGGCGGGTGACGGTGTCCCACAGATTGCGTTCCATCTCCTCGGTCTTGGGCGGAAAGAACTCAAACGAGATCGCGGGACGTTTTTGCGCGGCAATGTGTTTATGCACCGGAGCGGAAGGGTCGATCATCGCTCGTCAAACTCCACTTCGTCGGCCTCAATATTTTCCGCAAGACGGGTCACTTCGAAAAGTGAGCGCCGCCTCGACGGCCGGCGGCTCAGTCAAGGCATTCCCAACAGAATAGCCCAGGAGTCTTGCCTGATGTGATGGGAAGTAGCCCAATAATCCTGAAATATGGGGCAAAAGCTCTCAAAATACCAGTTTGGTGGGCAGCCTAGTATGCCAAGTAGATCATTGTTTATATGTGATAATTTATAAAATTATTTTTGGGAAAAAACAGTTTATCAAAAAACGTCGGTCAAGCTGCCCAACTATGTTGAAGTGCGAGCGCGCGGCAGGCCGTGATCAATCCGCCTGTTCGCGGAAGGTCGCGCGGAACGGATGCGCCGGATAGACCCCGACGATACGAAGCTCCTTGGAGAAAAACTTCAGCTCCTCGAGCGCAAAAGCCAGCCCGCGGTCGTCGGGGTGGCCTTCGACATCGGCGTAAAACTGCGTCGCGAAAAAATTGCCGTCGACCATGTAGCTTTCGAGTTTTGTCATGTTGACGCTGTTGGTGGCGAAGCCTCCCATCGCCTTGTAGAGCGCGGCCGGCAGGTTGCGCACCCGGAAGACGAAGCTCGTGACCAGCGGTCCGGATCCCTGTTCGGCCCACCGGGACTCTCGCGCCAGCACCACGAAACGCGTGGTGTTGTGGGCCTCGTCCTCGATGTCCTCGGCCAGGATGTCGAGGCCGTGGATGTCCGCTGCAAGGCGCGAGGCGATCGCCGCGCAACTCCTGTCGCCGCGCTCGGCGACGAGGCGCGCCGCGCCCGCGGTGTCGCCGGAAATGATCGGCCTGATTCCGAGCTTGCGGATGATGCGGCGGCATTGCCCCAGCGCGTGAACGTGGCTTTCGACGGTTTTGATGCCGGCGAGCGTCGCCCCGCGCGGCGCCACCAGTTGATGGCGGACCGGCAGGAAGTATTCGCCGACGATGAACAGTCCGGACTGCGGCAACAGGTAGTGAATGTCGGCGACCCGACCGGCAACCGAATTCTCGATCGGGATCATGCCGAGGGGGGCGTCGCCGGAAGCGATCGCGGCGAGAGCGTCCTCGAAGGTCGCGCATGGCAGCGGCTCGGCGTCCGGATAGGCATCGGCGATGGCGATGTGCGAATTCGCGCCAGGCTCGCCCTGGAATGCGATTTTCATGGTCTGGGTCATCCGGTCTTCATATCAGCCGGTCGGGTTTTCGCTATAGCGTTTTCGAACGCGCCGGTATTCACTTCGCTCAAAACGCTGAAGGGACTGATTTCAACGAAGCTGGATCAAGCGCGGAGAGTTGGCTTGGCCAGAAGCCGGCGCGCGGTTTCGAGGTCGGCGAGGGTGTCGACGCCACGCGGCACGTCATCCACGATCACGATGTCGATCCGCATTCCATCTTCGAGCGCCCGCAACTGTTCGAGCCTTTCCTGTTGCTCCAGGGGCGAGGGCGGCAGTTCGACAAAGCGTTGCAGGGCTTTGCGGCGATAGGCATAGAGTCCGATGTGGTGGTAGCGCGGCCCGTCGCCGTGCGGCGCGGTCGCGCGGGTGAAGTAGAGCGCGCGCAGCCGGCGTGGCGTGACCTGCGATCCCACGGCCTTGACCACATTCGGATTGACGGCTTCCTCGTCGGTGTGGATTTCGGCGGCCAGCGTCGCGATATCGACCACGGGGTCGGCCAGAGGCTGGAGCACGTCGCGGATAATGTCGGGGCGGATGGTCGGGAAGTCGCCCTGCAGGTTGACGATCGTCTCGATGCGGCCTTCGGGATCGAGCCTGCCGAGCGCCTCGAAGATGCGGTCGGATCCGGACGGGTGGTCGGC
>JBIQHO010000334.1:0-3926 GCA_044508545.1 Bradyrhizobiaceae bacterium
CATCAAACTCGCCTCAATCCGCATCTGGTTGCGATTTAATGAGTCGATGACCTAGGCTGGCGTAGATCGGCGCCAGGAGGATCGGATCATCCAGCTTGACGCTGAGATATTCGCGCTGCGTCTCTCGCGCGATCTTCTTCCAGGCCGCGCCGCACTCGACGGTAGCACCGGCGAAGATGCGGAAGTCGGGACCACGCTCACTTTCGCCCTCGGTGGGGACGAACCTGGCCTTGACGTTCAGGGTCAGAGTCTTGACCGAACCGGAGAAGCCATTCTCGATGCGCGCTACGGCCGGATCGGTCGTCACGGCTTGGCCGATCCTGCGCGACGACATGTGTCAGACGGCGGCAGCATGATGTCATCCTTTCCGATGTTCAATGATGAGATTGCAGCGCCGCCTTGCGGACGGGCGCGCACATGTTCGGAGCAAGGGCGGCTACGCCGCCGCCCGATGATGTTGCGAGGATGCCAGCCGCTTGCTGGTGGTGTGATAGTGGCCGTTATCCAGTTCGATACCGATCCAGTCGCGGCCGAGCTGCTGCGCCGCTGCCAGTGTCGAGCCGCTGCCGCTGAACGGGTCCAGCACAAGGTCGCCGGGCTTCGTGAAAGCCTCGATCAACGGCGCCAGTGCTTCGACGGGCTTTTGCGTTGGATGCAGCTTGTTGCCCGCATAGGGGAAATCGATCACGTCCGGGATGGGGTTTTCGGGCAAGCAAACATTGCCCTTCGCCAGCAAATAAGCCTGCTCATGCTGATAGCGCAGGAACTTCGACGATGAGGCATAACGCTTGCGAAATACAATATGCCCGACAACGCGGAAGCCTGCCGCCTTCCATGCGTCCATGAACAGATCGACCTTGTTCCAGCCGTAGAACGAAACGGCGAAACCGCCGTCCTTCAAAACGCGGTGCATCTGGTTGAACGCGGGGCGAAGCCAGCGGGCGTTATCATCGTTCGCCACCTTCCTGCCGTCGCGGCCGCGATAGTTCACGAGATAGGGCGGATCGGTCAGAATGAAGTCCACCGATCCCCTGTCGAAAGCGCGCATCGCCTGGATGCAATCGGCATTGAAGATCACGTTGCGGGGGGCTTGGGTGCTGTTGGCCATGTCTCTATTCCTTCGGGTTTTGGGTTCAGAGAAGCGAAGCGCCGCTCCTGAACCCTTGCCCGTCGGCGAGACCGGGGTAGCAAGGCGCCAGACAAGTCTTCGGCACCGTGGAATAAATGGAGGGGACCCGTTTACGGGGAGGAAGCCGTTTATGCCGCGAAAGGTCGGAGAGTTTTCTTGTGCCGCGCGAGGGCGGAGCCCATAGCAAATGTGCTCGGCGTGAACGTAACGGGAGCCGAGAGAAAAACCCCTGTCAAGAATCTGGAAAGCTGAAATGCCTCAAGTCCTGACGCCTTGATCGCAGCTTGAACACCTGCGAGCCAGAAGGATCTTATCCTTTTGCGCGATGCTCTTCCCGTTACAGACCGTCCTTTTTATACGCCATGGTATCCCATTTGCCGCACGGCTGCGGTCCGGGTCTTTTCTTCCGTGACCATCCAGGTCTTCGATGGCCTCTGCTCTTTCGAGCACGGGAATTCGGAGACGATGGCGCTCAAACGCGACAGGATCAGCATCGAAGTTTTCGAGCCTCCGGCCTCGCCGGAAACGGCGCGGAGCGATGCAAGCCATGCCGACGAGGCGGTTCTGATTCTCGCGCGCCTCATCGGCCGCCAGATCGCGCGTGAGCATTTCGAGCGAAGCATAGCGCGAGAGCGCAAAGGTCAAAGATCGAGAAAAGACAGCAGGCTCCCGTAGCCGTCGGATTCCAACCGCCATCGCTTTGCCGCGCGAATTCTCGTGCCGGGAGCTTTGACATAGTGTCCTTGCGACCATTTTGGTCCCATGGTACAGGTGACGAATGAGGATTATCGCCCGCCGGACCTTGCGGCAATTCGTCGAAAAACTGGCGGGGAAAAGGGATTAGCCCGCCGTCAAGGCCGCGCTCGATGCCTGGTTCGACGAGGTGAGCAAGGCGGAATGGGCAAGTACCGCCGATGTGAAGCGGCTCTATGCAACGGCCAGCATCGTCAGTGCCGAGCGGATCGTCTTCAACATCAAGGGCAATAATTATCGCCTTGTCGTGTCCGTCGACTTTGAAAAGAGTATCGTCTGGATCAAATGGATCGGCACCCACAAGGCTTACGACAGGATCGATGTGAAGGAAGTCAAGCATGGCAAATGACCTGAAGCCGATCCGCACAAAGGCGGATTACGAAGCGGCGCTTGCCGAGATCGAGCGGCTCTGGGGCGCGAAGAGCGGCACGCCGAAGGGCGACCGGCTCGACGTGCTGGCGACGTTGATCGACGTTTACGAGGCCAAGCACTATCCGATGGATCCGCCTGACCCGGTGGACGCGATCCGCTTCCGCATGGAGCAGCAGGGCCTGACACGGAAAGACCTTGAGCCGATGATCGGACCGCGCAACCGGGTGGCGGACGTGCTGAACCGCAAGCGGAGCCTGTCGATCGAGATGATCCGGCAGCTGCATGATCGTCTTGGCATCTCGGCCGAGGTCCTGATCCGGCCGAGCCGGTTCGATAAGGTCGCCTGAACGGAGTGAACCTATGACCCGCGTCGCTCCCTATGCCCGCTATTCCTCCGACAATCAGCGCGAGGCGTCGATCGAGGACCAGCTTCGCATCTGCCGCGAGCAGGCGAAGCGGGAGAAGTGGAAAGTGGTGGGCGTCTACAAGGACGCAGGCATTTCCGGCGCGAGCATGATCCTGCGGCCCGGCGTCCAGATGCTGTTACAGGATGCGCAGGCCGGCCAGTTCAATATGGTGATGGCAGAGGCGCTGGACCGGATCAGCCGCGACCAAGCCGATGTCGCGACGCTGTTCAAGCACCTCAAATTCGCCGGAGTGCCAATCGTCACGCTGTCCGAGGGCGAGATCAGCGAGTTGCATGTCGGCCTCAAGGGTACGATGAACGCGCTGTTCCTCAAGGACCTCGCCGCCAAGACCCATCGCGGCATCCGTGGCCGGGTCGAGGAAGGCAAGTCCGGCGGCGGCCTTTGCTACGGCTACAAGGTGGTGAAGCAACTCGATGCTCGCGGCGAGCCGATCCGCGGCGACCGCGAGATCGACGAGGCCGAAGCCAATCTCGTGCGCCGTATTTTTCGCGAATTCGCCGCCGGCGTCGGGCCGCGCACCATTGCGCGCAGCCTGAACGAGGAAGGTGTGCCCGGCCCGAACGGCAAGCTCTGGAAAGACACGACGATCAGGGGGCACGTCAGGCGCGGGACCGGTCTCGTGAACAACGAGCTTTATATCGGAAGGCTGATCTGGAATCGGCTGCGCTATCTCAAGGACCCTTCCACCGGAAGGCGGGTGTCGCGGCTCAACCCGGAGAGCGCCTGGATCACGACCGAGGTGCCGGAACTGCGCATTGTCGATGACAAACTCTGGCAGGCGGTTCGCAAGCGTCAGAGCGAGATCGCCGAAAAATTCGTGAACGTCACGGAGGCCGTGCGCACGCATCATAGAAAGAATCGGTTGCACGCCGCGCGCCGCCCGAGGTCACTGCTGTCAGGTCTGATCTTCTGCGGCTGCTGTGGCGGTCCCTACTCGCTGCGCGGCGCGGCTCGCTTCGCCTGCTCGAACCATATCAGCAACGGCACCTGCTCCAACACGCGCACCATTCCGCGCGAGGAACTGGAACGCCGCGTGCTGGCCGGCCTCAAGGACCGGATGATGGCCCCGGAGATCGCCGCCGAGGCGATGCGTGCCTGCGCCGAGGAAACCAACCGGCTGAACCGCGAACGCCGCTCCAACAGCAACTCGTGGAAGGCGGAACTGGTGAGGGTCGAGAAGCAGATTCGGGGCATCATCGAGGCCGTCAAGGAGGGCATGTACCAGCCATCCATGAAAGCCGAGA
>JBIQHO010000335.1:0-3923 GCA_044508545.1 Bradyrhizobiaceae bacterium
TCGGAGGCCCCCTCCCCCTTGGTTACGCCATGAAAAATGGCAAGGTGACCGTCGTCCCGGAAGAAGCCGAACGGGTCCGTCATATCTTTGGCCGCTATCTCGAACTCGGCAGTGTCCGTGCCCTGATGCGGGACCTCAAGGACCGGAATATCGTCAGCAGGCAGCGCGTTCTTAAAACCGGGGCGACACGGGGTGGAGTTCCGTTCGGCTGTGGAGCCTTATTCTATCTGCTGCGCAACCGTTTCTACATTGGCGAGGTCAATTACAAGGGCCAGATCTATCCGGGCGAACAGCCCCCGATCTTGGGTCACGACCTGTTCGATCGTGTCCAGACGATGCTCACGGACCAGCGGAGTCATCAGACCAGAACCCGGTCCTCCTTCAGCCATCTCCTGACCGGTCTGATTTTTGACGACGCCGGTCATCGCATGACGCCGACCCACGCCCAGAAGAAGGGTCGCCGCTACAGCTACTATGTCTCACGACCTCTTCTGTTCGGGAATACAGCTAAAGCTGACGTTGGTTCAGTCTCTCGGGTGCCTGCCCCTGACATCGACGATCAGATTCGCAAGGTTGTCCTGAACCCGAAGCATCGACAGCTCAAAGAGAACGGTCTCATCGACAACGCATTCGCGCGCGCGCTCATCGAACGGATCGAGGTCCAGCAAACCCGCCTCGTCGTGCAGATGAAGCAGGATCCAGACAATCACGCCGACGAAGACCACTCCACCGTCGTCATCCCCTGGATCAAGCCACCCTCCAAACGAGCACGGTCAATCCTGCGCCCGACCTCCGCAAAATTTCCACCACGCCCGATGAAGCTGGAGCGACGCGCCACGCTCGTCGCAGCGATTGCCCGCGGCGAACGTTGGCTTGATGAACTCGTCACGGACTCGGCGACAGATGCCGAAGCAATCGCAAAGCGCGAGCGATGCAGCCTGCGACACGTCAACATGACGCTGTCGCTGGCCTTCCTCTCTCCCACGCTGGTCAAGGCTGCCGTTGAAGGCCGGCTACCACGCGGCATCGGTCTCGAACAGCTCCGCGAGCTTCCGCTTGAATGGGATCGTCAGTTCGAAGCGCTAGCTCTCGGTCTGATCTGACGAACGATACCTCTGTGTGGTCTTGCCACTTCGATGGCGCGAAGGAAGCTCCCCCGCCGACAGGTTTCGCACAGACGGTCAGACCCGTCCCGATCTTTCATCAATTAGTATGAACGCCGGCTATGTCCCGTTGAACCAATTGGTTGCAGGGCCGAATTGGCTGCCCACTCAGTCAGCGAACCGGTCTCTGCCGCTCGGTCAGGAACGGGAATTTTCGATGCAGAGACGGAGCAACCTTTTGCGATATTTTTGGGACCAGAGACGCTCGAAGAGACTCTGCGCATCGCCAAAACCCCGCATTTTGCGCGACATATTGACGGATGTGTTACCGAGTTCGATCCCCACGAACTGGATGGTGGGCGATGTAGGGCTCGAACCTACGACCCGCTGATTAAGAGTCAGCTGCTCTACCAACTGAGCTAATCGCCCGAACCGTCGAAACTTCCTTGCGGGGACGAGGTCCGTGTAGCAAAGCGAACTCGCGATGTCCAGCAGAGCGGCGGCTGTTTCCCGCTGCGGCCGCGGCATTTCGCCAACCACGAAAAAGCCGCCGGATCCGGCGGCTTTCTCCTATCCCGGGACGTCTCGCGGCCGGCTGTCAGAGCCGCCCTGGCTGCTCGGAGCCGCCACGGTCGCGATCCCGATCACCGCCGCGGTCGAAGCGATGGTGGCGCCATCCGCCTCCTCCCATGCCCAAGCCACGCTCCATGCGGGTGAGGACCATCAGGCGCCGCTTCTGACCGTCGTCGAGGGTCTTGTAAAGCGGATCGGCGGCATCGGCGATTTTCTTCAAGGCGGCCGCCGTCTCGGCCATGCGATCGGCACGCTCGCGCAGCCGCGCGATCTGATCGACAGGCGCCTGCTTCTGCGCATTCTCGCTCTTCGCGTCGTTCTTGGATTCGCTCTTGGTTTCCTTCTTCGCCTCCATTCTGGCGTTCGCACGGTCGATGCGAAGCTTTGCGAAATCGCGAATAGCCTTTTCCACCGGCGGCCACAGCTTCTCCTGATCCGGCGTCAGGGTGAGGCCGGCGTGGATCGCGGCAATTCTCGAATCGGCGAAAGCCGCCCTATCCTGCGGGCTGAATCGCGAGTGATCATGCGACCATGCACGATGCTGGTGGGCATACACCCCGGTCGAACCGGCAATGGCGAGCGCTGCGACGCTGGCGAGAATGACCTTCTTCATGGGAATCTCCTTTGCAAGGTCCCATGAAGATGAGGGCGCGGGAGGCACCGCGCAAATTACATCTTCGCAAGAATGGCACTCTTACGAAGATGTAATCTGGTACAACCGCACGAAAGATCAGCTCGCCGCGGCTGCCGCCGGCAGGTCGCGCCGATGCTTCATCACGATCTTGTTGAGCGCGCCGAGATAGGCCTTGGCCGACGCCACCAGCGTGTCCGGATCGGCGGCGCGCGAAGTCATTGCGCGGCCGTCCTGGCTGAGGCGCACCGATACTTCCGCCTGGGCGTCGGTGCCGTGGGTCACCGCATGAACCTGATAGAGTTCCAGCTTGGCCTCATGCGGCACCAGCCTCTTGATGCAGTTGAACACAGCGTCCACCGGGCCGTTGCCCTCGGCTTCCTCGATCCGGGTCTGGCCATCGACCGTGAGTTTCATGGTCGCGCGCTGCGGACCATGGGTACCGGCGATCACCGTCAGCGACGCCAGCTTGATGCGATCGTGCGACACCGCCATTTCCTCGTCGACCAGCGCGACGATGTCCTCGTCGTAGATGTCCTTCTTGCGGTCGGCCAGCGCCTTGAAGCGCACGAACGCATCCTGCAACTGGTTCTCGGCCAGCTTGTAGCCCAGTTCCTCCAGCTTGTGCTGGAAGGCATGGCGGCCGGAATGCTTGCCCATCACCAGCGAGGTCTGCTTCACGCCGACGCTCTCCGGCGTCATGATCTCGTAGGTCTGCGCGTTCTTCAGCATGCCGTCCTGATGAATGCCGCTCTCATGCGCGAACGCGTTCCGGCCGACGATCGCCTTGTTGTACTGCACCGGGAACGAGGTCGCCGCCGACACCAGCTTGGAAGCGCGCGTCAGCATGGTGCTCTCGACATTGCACCAGTAGGGCATGACGTCGGCGCGCGTCTTGATCGCCATCACGACTTCCTCCAGCGCGGCGTTGCCCGCCCGCTCGCCGATGCCGTTGATGGTGGACTCCACCTGCCGCGCGCCGCCTTCGACGCCGGCCAGCGAGTTGGCGACGGCAAGTCCCAGATCGTCATGGCAATGTACGGAGAAAATCGCCTTGTCGGCGTTCGGCACCCGCTCCCGAATGGTCCTGAACATCCGCCGGTACTCGTCCGGCACCGCATAGCCGACAGTGTCCGGCAGGTTGATGGTGGTGGCGCCGGCCGCGATTGCCGTCTCCACGCACTTGCAGAGATAGTCGATCGGGGTGCGGGTCGCATCCATCGCGGACCATTCGACGTTCTCGACCAGGTTACGGGCCTGCGTCACCGTTGCGGTGATGATCTCCAGCACATCAGCTTCGCTCTTGCGCATCTGATGCGCCAGATGGATCGGCGAGGTGGAAACGAAGGTGTGGATGCGGCCGCGCCGCGCGTGGCGCACCGCCTCGCCGGCACGGGCGATGTCGGCGGGAATGGCGCGGGCCAGACCCGCGATCATTGCGTTCTTGGCGTTCCTGGCTATCTCCGCCACCGCCTCGAAGTCGCCGATCGAAGCGATCGGGAAGCCGGCCTCAATGACGTCGACACCCATTTCGTCGAGCATCTCGGCGACCTCGAGTTTCTCCTCGAAGGTCATGGTGGCGCCGGGGCATTGCTCGCCGTCGCGCAAGGTGGTGT
>JBIQHO010000336.1:0-3911 GCA_044508545.1 Bradyrhizobiaceae bacterium
GATTGAATCACGCATCCCGTCCAAACGGAATCCTATTTATGGGTTCGTGACCTAGGCTGTCATTCGGATACCTTGATCTAAAGTCCGATCCCTCGTCCTATGCCAAGGTCGATGCCGTGCGTGAAAGCGAGTTCGCGGCCAAGGCTGCGGCCTGAGTCGAATGTGATGCCGAGTTGCTGCTTGCGGCCCGCGAGGATGGACTCTAGTTGCGGATCGCGCTCCAGACTCATCGCCATATTGCCCATCTCCGCACGCGCGGCCTTGTAGCCGGAATAATCTCCCGCCGCATACTGGTGCTGGCTCGCGTGGTCGAGTTTCTGCCAGCGCTCCACGAAACGGTCGGCGCGGCGGTTGGGGTCAGTGCGGATTTCGGTTTCGAGTTGCAGCGCGTGGATGGTGCGGTTCACCCGGCCTGATCCAGCCTCACGAGCGAGGCTGTTGTCCTTGCTGTAGGCGGCTTCCGCATCCTCCCAGCCGTGGGGCCGGGCCTCATCGAATGCGCGCCTTGCTGCGCCGAGTTCGCGACGCTGTTCGACGGAAAGCGTGAGGCCCTGACGTTTGGCTTCAAGGATCGCATCGCACGCGCGGGCATGACGCTTGAGTGCTTCGGTTCGAGCGCGACGCAGCACGGCCTCTCGATCCTCGGGAGTCTCACGCGCGGGCGCTGCGGAGTCATGATGCGCCTTCGCGCCCGCGCTTTCCCTTTCCGACTGCTGAATAACATCCGAGCCGGGCGTACCATCCGCGGAATGGCGCAGTCCGTCGAATACGTCGCGCACCTTCTCGGGCACGAACTTGCGCACGATCTCGACGACACGCTCGCGGAAGGTGATGCCGCGCCGCTCGGCATAGCTCTGTGCCGGATCGGCGCGCTCGTAATCCGTCGCCATGTCCTTGGCCCGGTCGCGCGACAGAGTACGGACAAGCCGGTCCTGGCCGGCGATGTCGTTGCGGCCGTAATGCAGGTCCATGCCGTCGCGGTGCCGCGACAGCACGACATAGCTGCCGTGAGCATCCATGCCCGGTGTCGCCAGCACATGGGTACGGTCCACCGTCATGCCCTGCGCTTTGTGGATTGTCGCCGCATAGCCGTGGTCGATGCGGTTATAGTCTTTCAGATCGAAACTGACGCCGCGTCCGTCATCGGTGCGGACTGACATGCTCTGCGCGCTGACATGCTCGATGGTGCCCAGCGTGCCGTTCTTCACGCCAAGCCCGCGCTCGTTTTGCAGGAACATGACGCGATCCCCGGCGGCGAAATCCCGTTCGCCGCGCTCGATCGTGACGCGCACGTCCTTGCCCAGATCGCCAGCCTCCCGCAGCCTGTCGCGGGCGGCCTCGTTGAGTTCGCGCACCTCGGCATTTGTGTGGGTGAGGATGATGCGGCTGCTGTCGGGAGATGCCTGCCGGTCACGGTCCCAACGATCGATCAGATTGTCGCGCGCCTGCTCGCGCGTCTGCGCCTCATGCACCATGCCGTGAGCGTCATAGGCATGAATGGCATTTCCGATCCTGCCCGTCGCCAGATCGCGGGTGGCGTCACGCTGCCAATCCTCATGCTGGCGGTGCACCTCATGAACCTCGACGCCTCCATGACGCTCATTGATCGAGCGGAACGCCGCGCCCGCTTCGATGGATTGCAACTGCTGCGGATCGCCGACCAGCACTACCTTTGCACCTGCCTCGGCGGCATGGGAGAGCACGCGCTCCAACTGGCGCGTGCCGACCATGCCCGCCTCGTCGATGACAAGCACGTCGCGGCTGGTGAGCATATCGCGGCCATTCTTCCAGTCATGTTCCATGCTGGCGATGGTGCGTGACGCAATGCCCGATCCACTTTCCAGATTCTCGGCGGCGATGCCGGATAGGGCAACGCCGCGAACCTCGTAGCCCGCCGCTTCCCATGCCTCGCGGGCAACGGCGAGCATGGCGCTCTTTCCCGTCCCGGCATAGCCGACGACAATGCCAAGGTCGCGCCCGTCCGTGACATGCGCCAGCGCCTCGGTCTGCTCGCCGGACAGAACAAGGCCACGCTGTTCGGCGCGCGATAATGCCGCTTCGCGGTCCCGATCGTTGACCTCGTGCCGCTCCTTCTCGGCCATCAATTCCGCAGCGCGATGGAGCCGCTGTTCGGCCTCGATCATGTCGCGGGTTGTGAACCGATCCTCGCCGCGTCCGTCCTGCCCGAGTTCGATCAGATCGGGCGAATTGCGCATCGCGCCCATGACATCGTTGAACTGCTTGATTCCGTCGCTGTGTCGGTGCGCGAACTTCGCCATGTCGCACCGCGTGAAGGTCGATTGCTGATGCGTGATCGCGTTCAGTGCGATGGACGGATCGGCGATAATCCGCGCGCCGTTGTTGCGCGCGATCTCGCGGTGCATCTCTGCGCGGTCGGCAGCCTCGATTCCTTCGTCCTCAATGCGCTGCGCGGGCGCTCCGATCTGGCTTTGCGGCTCCAGCGCAATGCCCTGCGCCTCAAGGCTGCGATGGTCGATGCGGGCGTCGAGGTCGAGTTCGGCCAGTCGTTCGTTGGCCAATTCGGCCCAACGCTCCCGCCAGCGCTCGATCATCGAGGTAGCGTTCCAGTCGCGCACCTTCGGGCCGAAACCACTCTCGTCCACCGAGCGCATGGTGAGCATGACATGGGCATGGGGTTTGGACATGCCGTCCTCGCCGATGTCCCAATGCACATTCAAATCGGCGATCATGCCCTGATCGACGAACTCCGACTGTGCGAAGTCGCGGGCAAGATCGATGCCCTGCGCCTGCGTCAGTTCGCGCGGAAGGGCGAACTCGACCTCGCGGGCAAGCTGCGCGTCCTTGCGCACCTCGAACGCCTCGACATCGTTCCAGAGCTGTTCGCGGTCGCTCCATTGCTCCGGCGCGCCATCAGGCAGCAGCACCTCGGAATGGACGACGCCGCGCTTGGCGGTGAAGTCCTGATCGCGCCCCTGTCGTTCATCGCGCAAGCGCGAAGCCGAACGATAGGCGGCGGACGCCACCGCGCTCTGGCCGCTCTTGCGGCCGATGACCTTGACGTGAAGATGATAGATCGCCATCGCGATCGGATCATTGACACGCTCAAGCGCACGTCGGAACGACGTATAAGCGCGCCCTCGAAATGAATTTCTCGGGACGGACCGCGCCGTGCCAGACCGTCCCGGCAACCTTACAGCCTTGCGCTAGGTGCTCATCTATCATCGCTCCATCGGCATTGATGGAGGACATGATGCGCAAACCTCGCGACTACAACGCAGAACTAAAGGCGCTGGAGGACAAGGCTCGCGAACTGAAGACCCGCAAGGTGCAACAACTCGGCGAACTGATCATCGCCACCGGCGCGGACGCGCTTACCGCCGACGAACTGGCGGGCGCATTGATCGTGCTGGCCGAAACGAAGGATGCCGCAAAGCGGGAGGCGTGGGCCAAGCGTGGCGCGGCGTTCTTTCAGAGCCGGATACGGCGATCTGCTCCGATACCTGACCGCGATCACGGCAGCGCTCCGGCGCAACCGAACCGCGCGCAACCGCTATCAGGCGGCACTCGCACGGCATGACATGCGATCGTGGC
Organism: Bradyrhizobiaceae bacterium; assembly: GCA_044508545.1. GTDB lineage: Bacteria > Pseudomonadota > Alphaproteobacteria > Rhizobiales > Xanthobacteraceae > Nitrobacter. Next base: position 3,574 of record JBIQHO010000336.1, read on the forward strand.
AGGTCGAGCGCCGAAAGCGTACACGGCACCTGATCGAACTCGGCGGCCTCGTCGTCAAGGCGGGCATCGTGGACCTGACCGGCGATGATCGGACCATGATCTACGGCGCGCTGTTCTGGATCGCCGACAAGCTGCAAAGCGAGGACGGCGAACGGGCGCGTGGCGTCTGGATGAAGCTCGGGCAGATGGCGTTCGAGGCGGATCGTTCGGCAGAGTCGTGCAAGAGATCGCCACAGGATCGGACCTGAGCGATGGCGGGCGGCGCGGAGACCCCGCATATCGCGGCGCCGCCCGCCATCGGGCGGCTTGCCGCGCCATCTACTTGAGGCAGGAAAGCC
>JBIQHO010000337.1:0-3840 GCA_044508545.1 Bradyrhizobiaceae bacterium
TTGAATTGCTGTTTCGCGACTCCGCCGACGTCGACTACACGTTGCTCGATTGCGGCGCCAATTACGGCTACTGGTCGGTGCTGGTCACCAGCAAACCGTTCGGGTCGCGCAAGGCGATCGCGATCGAGCCGTCGTCGAAAAATTTCGTCAGGCTTTCCAACAACGCCAGGATCAACGGCAACCGCTTCGAGGTGATGCAGAGCGCCATCGGCGCGGCGCGCGGCACCGCGCGCCTGTCCGGCACCAAGCACGAGGCCTTCAGCATCGCCGGCGGCGCCGGTGCGGGCGGGGAGAGCGTGCCGGTGCTGGCGCTCGACGACCTGCTCGACGACGGCAGGATTTCGCCCGGCGGCAAGTACCTGATCAAGCTCGACGTCGAAGGCGTCGAGATCGAAGCCATCAAGGGTGGCCCCCGCATATTGCAAGGCGACGCCGTGATCCTGTGCGAGGAACACGGCAACGATCCGAACCACACCGTGTCGCGCTATATTCTGGAGCAGACGCCGCTCACGCTGATCGCGCACGATCCGGCCAACGGCCGCTTCGAGACGTTGACCGAGCTTTCGATTCTGAACCGCATCAAGGTCGCCTCGCACGTTGGATACAACGTGTTCGCAACCTCGAGCGCATTCTGGCTCGATCGTTTTCGCCGCCTGAACGCGACTGCGTCGCAACGTGTTCATTGAGGACTGGAGTACGATGTCCGTTCGCCGCCTGGCCCCCAAAGAACAGCAGCCCGCGAGTTTCGCGTTCAGCGCGGAGAATCTTGCCTGGGCCAAGAAGCAGATTGCGCAGTACCCGGCCGGCCGCCAGGCATCCGCGGCCATCGCGATTTTGTGGCGTGCGCAGGAACAGAACGGCGGATGGATCTCCGAGGCTGCGATCCGCGCTGTCGCCGACCTGGTCGACATGCCCTACATCCGGATGCTGGAGATCGCGACCTTCTACACGATGTTCCAGTTGCAGCCCGTCGGCAGGAAGGCTCACATCCAGGTTTGCGGCACCACGCCGTGCCGGCTGCGTGGCGCCGAGGACATCCTCAACGTCTGCAAGAGCCGCATCCATCGCGAGCCCTTCCATCTGTCGAAGGACGGCGACTTCTCGTGGGAAGAGGTCGAGTGCCTTGGCGCCTGCGTCAACGCGCCGATGGTGCTGATCTGGAAGGATACCTATGAGGATCTGACCAAGGAGAACTTCGGCAAGGTGCTGGACGGGTTCGCTTCCGGCAATCCGCCAAAGCCCGGCCCGCAGATCGATCGCCAGTTTTCCGCGCCTGTCGGCGGTCCGACTACCTTGAACACGGCGGCCGGGAAGGGCGAAGGCGGGCGGCCTGCAAGCGCTCAGCCGGCTTTGACGGATGCGGACGCCAAGAAGCCGACCGACTCCGCTAGCCGGCGGGAAAGCCCCACGCCGAAACCACCCGCTGACGACGCGACCAGGAAGGGCAAGACCTGATGCTCGACGACAAGGATCGCATCTTCCGCAATCTCTACGGCCTCCACGACTGGCGGCTCGCCGGCGCTCGCCGCCGCGGCGCATGGGACGGCACCAAGGCCATCGTCAACAAGGGCCGCGACTGGATCGTCAGCGAGATGAAGGCGTCGGGCCTGCGCGGCCGCGGCGGAGCCGGATTTCCGACCGGCATGAAATGGTCCTTCATGCCGAAGGACAATGCCGACGGCCGCCCGAGCTACCTCGTGGTCAATGCCGATGAGTCCGAGCCCGGCACCTGCAAGGACCGCGAGATCATGCGGCACGATCCGCATCTCTTGATCGAAGGCTGTCTGCTGGCCGGCGTCGGCATGGGCGCCCATACCGGCTACATCTACATTCGCGGCGAATTCATCCGCGAGCGCGAGCATCTCCAGGCCGCCATCGACGAGGCCTATGAGGCCAGGCTGATCGGCAAGGACAATATCCACGGCTTCCCGTTCGATCTGTACGTCGCCCATGGCGCGGGGGCCTACATCTGCGGCGAGGAGACGGCGCTGCTGGAAAGCCTGGAAGGCAAGAAGGGCCAGCCGCGGCTGAAACCGCCGTTCCCGGCCAATGTCGGCCTCTACGGTTGCCCGACCACCGTGAACAATGTCGAGTCCATTGCAGTCGCGCCGGATATCCTGCGTCGCGGCGCGGCCTGGTTCGCCGCGATCGGCCGTCCCAACAATGTCGGCACCAAGCTGTTCTGTGTTTCGGGTCACGTCGAGCGCCCCTGCAACGTCGAAGAGGCGATGGGGATCACGTTCCGCGAACTGGTCGATACCCATTGCGGCGGCATTCGCGGCGGCTGGGGCAATCTCAAGGCGGTGATTCCGGGCGGCTCCTCGGTGCGCATGGTGCCGGCCGAGCAGATCATCGATACGCCGATGGATTTCGACAGCCTGAGCAAGCTGCGCTCCGGCCTCGGCACCGCCGCCGTCATCGTCATGGACAAGTCGACCGACCTGATCCGGGCGATTGCGCGAATTTCCTATTTCTACAAGCACGAGAGTTGCGGCCAGTGCACGCCGTGCCGCGAGGGAACCGGCTGGATGTGGCGGGTGCTGACGCGGATGGCGGAGGGCCGTGCTCACAAGCGCGAGATCGACATGCTGCTCGAAGTCACCAAGCAGGTCGAGGGCCACACCATCTGCGCGCTCGGCGATGCGGCAGCCTGGCCGATCCAGGGGCTGATCGCGCATTTCCGTCACGAAATCGAGGAGCGCATCGACCAGTACTCGCACAAGGCCGACCGCGACGATCAGGGCATCCTCGATCCCGCGCACATGGTGGCGGCGGAGTAAGGCCATGACGAAGCTTATCATCGACGGCAAAGAGATCGACGTCCCCGCCGAATATACGCTGTTGCAGGCGTGCGAGGCCGCCGGCGCCGAGATTCCGCGCTTCTGTTACCATGAGCGGCTGTCGATCGCGGGCAACTGCCGGATGTGTCTGGTCGAGATAAAGGGCGGTCCGAAGCCGGTCGCGAGCTGCGCCTGGGGCGTGCGCGACTGCCGTCCCGGTCCCAACGGAGAGCCGCCGCAAATCTCCACGCGCTCGCCGATGGTGAAGAAGGCGCGCGAAGGCGTGATGGAGTTCCTGCTGATCAACCATCCGCTCGACTGCCCGATCTGCGATCAGGGCGGCGAGTGCGATTTGCAGGACCAGGCGATGGGATACGGCGTCGATAGCTCCCGCTTCGCCGAGAACAAGCGCGCGGTCGAGGACAAGTATCTCGGCGCGCTGGTCAAGACGGTGATGACCCGCTGCATCCAGTGCACGCGTTGCGTCCGCTTCTGCGCGGAGGTGTGCGGCGCGCCGGAAATGGGCGCGATCGGCCGCGGCGAGGACATGGAGATCACCACCTACCTTGAAAGCGCGCTGACGTCGGAACTGCAAGGCAACCTCGTCGATATCTGTCCGGTCGGCGCGCTGACATCGAAGCCCTATGCGTTCGCGGCGCGGCCGTGGGAACTCGGCAAGACTCAATCCATCGACGTGATGGATGCGGTCGGTTCCGCCATTCGGGTCGATACGCGCGGGCGCGAGGTGATGCGCATCCTGCCTCGCGTTAACGAGGCGGTGAACGAGGAGTGGATTTCCGACAAGACCCGTCACATCGTCGACGGCTTGCGCACCCAACGGCTCGATCGGCCCTACATCCGTGAAGACGGCATGCTGCGCGAGGCCTCGTGGCCAGAAGCGTTCGCGGCAATTGCTGCGAAAGTCGCGCAGGCCGACGGCAAGCGGATCGGCGCGATCGCCGGGGATCTGGCGGCCGTCGAGGAGATGTTCGCGCTGAAGGAGCTTTTGTCGAAACTCGGTTCAAGCAACGTCGCGGTGCAGGGCGGCGACGCCTTCGAT
>JBIQHO010000338.1:0-3832 GCA_044508545.1 Bradyrhizobiaceae bacterium
AATGGTGCGAGATTCTCGAAGGCACCGCCGCCTGCTTCGCGCCCGTGCTGGACTGGGATGAGGCGCCGACACACCCGCACAACCATGCGCGCGAAACGTTCGTCACCATCGACGATGTGGTCCAGCCGGCTCCCGCGCCGCGCTTCAGCCGCACGCCGGCGGATAAGCCGCGTTCCGCCCATCCCGCGACAAACGACAAGGACGAAATCCTGCGGGAATGGGGCGTGGACGTCGGAGACGGCGACCACCGCCCGCGCTGGGCGACGGCCTGATTCCGGGCGGCGCGAAGCCAGCCCTCCGCAGTTCTGGGGAGACTTTCTTGACCATCGATTTTGAGCCGTCCTGGATGGACTCCGATCTCGCGATGTATCGCGAGACGGTGACCCGCTTCGTCGACAACGAAATGCTCCCTCAGGACGAGGCCGCGCGGAAGCGGGGCAATGTCGGCCATGAACTGTGGCTGAAAGCCGGAGCGCTCGGCCTGCTCTGCTCGGATATTCCTGTCGAATATGGCGGGGGCGGCGGCGACTTCCGGCACGAGGCGGTGCTCTACGACGCCATGTCCCGGCGCGGATTAACGGGCATGAGCCCGTCCGTCCATAGCATTGTCGCGCACTACCTGCTCAATCACGGCACCGAAGCGCAGAAGCAGACGTATCTGCCACGCATGGCGCGCGGCGAACTGGTCGGTGCGATCGCGATGACCGAACCGGGCGCCGGATCGGACTTGCAGGCGGTGCGGACCCGCGCCGAGCGGCGGGGCGACCGCTACGTCATCAACGGCTCGAAGACCTTCATCAGCAACGGATATCTCGCGGGCCTCGTCCTTGTCGTGGCGAAAACCAATCCGGCGGAGCGCGCCAGCGGCACGTCCATCATCATCGTCGAGACGAAAGACGCGAAGGGTTTCCGCGTCGGGCGCGTGCACGACAAGCTCGGGCTGAAGGCGCAAGACACGTCCGAACTGTTCTTCGACAATGTCGAGGTCCCCACGTCGAATCTGCTGGGAGAGGACGAGGGGCGCGGCTTCTACCAGCTCATGTCCGACCTTCCCTATGAGCGGACCATTATCGGCGTCATCGCGGCCGCCGCGATGGAGGGCGCTCTTGAAACCACGCTGGCCTATGTGCGCCAGCGCGAGGCTTTCGGCAGGCCCATTGCCGAGTTCCAGACCACCCGGCACAAGCTGGCGGAACTCGCCACCATTGCCAAGGTTGCTCGCAACTTCGTCGATTCCTGCGTCGAGAAACTCGTCGCCGGCACGCTCGATACGACGACCGCCTCGATGGTCAAGCTGTGGACGTCGGAGCAGCAGGGCAAGGTGATCGACGAGTGCCTTCAGCTTCACGGCGGCTACGGATTCATGAACGAATATCTGATCGCGCGGATGTATGCCGACGCGCGCATTCAACGCATCTACGGCGGCGCCAACGAAATCATGAAAGAGGTGATTTCCAGAGCGCTGTGACGAACCGGCAAGACGCAAACCTATCCGCCATTCAGGATGGACGGCTAAAAATACGGGAGGCAATCATGGGCAATCTACGATCCGCCAAGGTAACCCAGGGACGCAACGCCACGCTGGCCCGAATGCTGTGGCGGGCCACCGGAATGAAGGACGGCGACTTCCAGAAGCCGATCATCGCCGTCGCGAATTCCTATACCCAGTTCGTGCCGGGGCACGTTCATCTCAAGGACATCGGCCAGCTCGTCGCGAACGAGATCGAAGCGAGCGGCGGCATCGCGCGCGAGTTCAATACCATCGCGGTCGATGACGGCATCGCGATGGGGCACGACGGCATGTTGTATTCCCTGCCGTCGCGCGATCTGATCGCCGATTCCATCGAGTACATGGTCAATGGCCACTGCGCCGACGCGCTGGTGTGCATCTCCAACTGCGACAAGATCACGCCCGGCATGCTGATGGCGGCGATGCGCCTCAATATCCCGACCGTATTCGTGTCCGGCGGCCCGATGGAGTCGGGAAAGGTTCAACGCGACGGCAAATCGGTCAAGATCGACGGCGTCACCGCTCTGGTGGCTTCCGGCGATCCGACCGTTGCCGAGGCCGATGTCATGGTGCTCGAACGCGCCGCCTGCCCGACCTGCGGCTCGTGCTCGGGCATGTACACCGCCAATTCCATGAACTGCCTGACCGAGGCACTCGGGTTGGCGCTGCCGGGCAACGGCACGGTGCTGGCCACCCACGCGGACCGGCGGGAGTTGTTCCTGTCGGCCGGCCGGCTGATCGTCGATCTGTGTCGCCGCTATTATGGCGAGGGCGACGCGCGGATTTTGCCGCGGGGCATCGCCACCCGCGCGGCGTTCGAGAACGCGATGAAGCTGGACGTCGCCATGGGAGGGTCGACCAACACGGTCCTGCACCTGCTGGCCGCGGCGCACGAGGGCGGGGTGGATTTCAAGCTCGACGATATCGACCGGATTTCCCGCACGACGCCGCATCTCGCCAAGCTCTCCCCGTCAACGCCGCTCTGGCACGTCGAGGACGTTCATCGCGCCGGCGGCATCATGGGACTGATGGGTGAACTCGACCGGCTCGGCCTGATCGACACTTCGCTGCACAGCGTTCATTCCGACTCGCTGGAGATTGCGCTGAACCGCTGGGACATTCGCCGCAACCCGAGCGACAAGATCAAGACGTTTTACCGCGCGGCCCCGGGTGGGGCGCCGTCGCAAACCGCGTTCTCTCAGGAGGAGCGCTGGGAAACGCTCGATCTCGACCGGGAGAACGGTTGCGTCCGCGATGGCGCGCACGCCTATTCGCAGGATGGTGGTCTCGCCGTGCTGTTCGGAAATCTGGCTCCCGACGGCTGCGTCATCAAGACCGCCGGCGTCGATGCCTCGATCCTGAAATTTTCCGGCCGCGCCATAGTGTTCGAAAGCGAGAACGATGCCGCCACCGGGATCATGAACAACCGGGTCGCGCACGGGGATGTCGTGGTCATTCGTTACGAGGGTCCGAAAGGCGGACCCGGTATGCAGGAAATGCTCAAGCCCACCAGCCTGTTGAAGGCCCGCGGGCTGGACCGCACCTGCGCCCTGATAACGGACGGCCGTTTCTCCGGCGGCAGCGCCGGCCTGTCGGTGGGACACATCTCGCCCGAAGCGGCGGCGAAAGGCATGATCGCGCTTGTTCAGGACGGCGACATCATCGAGATAGATATTCCCGAGCGACACATCCACCTCAAAATCACGGAAGCCGAGCTTGATGCGCGTCGCCGGCAAATGGAGGCGAAAGGCTCATCCGCCTATCGGCCCGGCAAGCGCGACCGGAAGATATCGGCGGCCTTGAAGGCTTACGGTCTTCTCGTTACATCGGCCGACAAGGGTGCCGTGCGCAACCTGTCGATGCTGGATTGAAACGAGAGACACCGTGCCCGATCATAAGATATCTGCGTCAGAACCATCCGCGGCGTGGCGCGCGGACTGGCTCGATGCCCTCGCCAAGGCGCGCCGCGACGGCCGGCCAGTTTCTCCCGATCCGAACCTCTCGGCCTGCTCGATTCAGGACGCCTATCAGATCCAGGCCGAGCATGTCCGTCGCGTTCTTGGCGATATCGGCGGTGAGGTTGTCGGCTTCAAGCTCGGCGGGACCACCGAGCCGGTCCTTGCGAGGCTGAATCTTGACAGCCCGTTCGTTGGGCCGATCTTTTCGTCACGGACATACGAGTCGCCCGCCCTCCTGCACCGCGCCGATTTCATCGCCTGCATCGGCGAAACCGAGATCGGTGTCCGCATCGGCCGCGACCTCGGTGACACCGTGCCGACCCGCGACGATCTGATCGCGGCGATCGACAGCGTTTTTCCCGCG
>JBIQHO010000339.1:0-3813 GCA_044508545.1 Bradyrhizobiaceae bacterium
CAGAGCCGGGCGGTGCCGGCGAAGGTCACGCCCCGCGCAATGTCCACCGGATCATAGCCACCGAAACATGGACTATACACATCCGGATTGGCGACAAAAAACGCCCGGTTATCGGGATTGCTGAAGCGCCAGATCGCTCCGCCCTGCGACACCTCGAAGGCGGGGTCGCCCTGCACTGCACGGCCGTCGGTAAAGAAAGCCACGGGATCGAACCCGCCGATCGCCAGACCCGTATAACGGTCAGTCACGATCCGCTCAGAAGTCGCGGCCCTGGCCGCAAGGTCCACCCTGGCGCAGGCCAGCCCGCACCCCAGCAAGGCAATCGCGACTATTCGGAGGCGCAAGCCTTTTCCTTCCTGCCGCCGTGCCGTCATAGTTGATGCGGATAACGTGCGAGTCGAGGGGACGATCACCGAATCATACCGACGGCCGGTCAGCATCGGGTTAAAGACGCAGCGACAAGTTTCGCTACCTTGGGGGTATCTTCCATGGCTTTGATTTCACGCCTCGCAGCGATTGCGCTCGCTGCCGTGACGACGTTCTGGATCGTGCCGGCACCCGCCCAGCAGCCAGCCCCGCCATACGAGGTCGCTCCAGGTCAGCAACTGCCGCCGCCGCAACGGCGCGCCGGCCCCAGCAACTATTCGTCGGACGAACTGCTCAAATCCGGAACCCGGTTCTTCGGCAACGTCTCTCGCGGCCTCGCCTCGGTCATCGAACGCGCCGTGAGCCAGTGGGGCCTGCCGAACGGCTATATTCTGGGCGAGGAAGGCTCGGGCGCCTTTGTCGCCGGCCTGCGCTACGGCGAGGGCACCCTCTACACCAAGAATGCCGGTGACCTGAAAGTCTACTGGCAGGGTCCGTCGGTCGGTTTCGACTGGGGCGGCGATGGCGCCCGCACCATGACACTGGTTTACAACCTGCCTGCGACGAACGCGATCTATCAGCGCTTCGCGGGCATCGACGGCTCCGCCTACATCGTTGGCGGCTTCGGCATGACGGCGCTGACCGCGAACAACATCGTGCTGGTGCCGATCCGCTCCGGTCTCGGGCTCAGGCTCGGCGCCAATATCGGCTATCTGAAGTTTACACCGCGGGCGACCTGGAACCCGTTCTGAGGCCCTGGCGGCCTTCGTCAGCATTTTCCCTGCTGACCGGATAGCTGACCGAAAAATGCTTTATAACGTTTTCGAGCGAAGCGGATACCGGTTCGCGTGAAGAAAACGCGTCAAACCGAAATCATAGAGCCCCGCTTCTGATTCCATCAGAAGGGGAAAGGCTCCAAGAGGCGTGGCGCTGGCGTTTTGCCGGCCGCTCATGGCATGGTAACCGAATCCTTGTCCGGCTTGCGGAGCGCTCCCCATGGTCGAGCCGATCATGTATCTGGCGATCGGTTTTCTGGTTTCGATGCTGTGCGGACTGATGATCATGCCGCTCGTGCACAACCGCGCCGTCCGCCTCACCATCAAACGCCTCGAAGCCGCCACCCCGCTGTCGATGGCCGAAATCCAGGCCGATAAGGATCAGCTGCGGGCTGAATTCGCGATGTCGGCGCGGCGGCTGGAAATGAGCGTCGAACAGCTCAAGAGAAAGACCGCCAGCCAGTCGGCCGAGCTCGGCAAAAAGGCCGACGCCATCAACCGGCTGAAAATCGAACTCGGCGAGAAGAACGCCGCGATATTCAAGCTCGAGGGTCACGAGGAGAAGGTCGGCGCTCATTTGCACTCCACCGAACAGGAGCTTGCCGCACAGGCCGAAACCTTGCAGAGCGCCGAGCAGACCCTCGCCGACAGGCAAGCCGAACTCGTCCGGCTCCGCCGGGAACTGTCGGACCGCTCGCTGGCGGCGGAGAGCCGGCAGGCCGAGCTGTTCGTGGTGCGCGCGCAGGTCGAGCGATTGCAGGGCCGGGTCAGCGAAGTCGAAAAGGAGCTCGCCGCCACGCAGGCGCTGCTCGAAGAGCAACGCGGCGTAACGGCCTCCACCGCACGGGAGCGCGACGACGCGCGCAGACACGTGGAAAACCTGAGCCAGCGCATCGTCACCATCGACAGCCAGCTCATCGACAAGACCAAGGAAGCGGAACGGCTCGGCAGTCGTGCCAGAGAACTCGAAAGCCAGCTTGCCGCGCAGACCCGGATGCTGGCCGAGCGGGACCAGGAGAACGGCCCGTTGCGAAAGGCCAATGCGGCCGCGCAACTCACCATCAACGAATTGCGCGAGGAAATCGCGTCGCTGACCGGCGGCAAGGCGCCGCTCATCGAGGGACTGCGCAATGAAATGATCGCAACCGAACGGGCGCTGCGCGCCGCCCGCGACGAGCGGGCCAAACTTCAGCGCGACATCACCGTGATCCAGCAGCAGGCGAAATCCTCCGGCTCGGCCGAGCAGATGGAAAACGCGCTGCTGCGCGAGCGCATCAACGACATCGCCGCCGAGGTCTCCAGGCTGGCCATGACCCTCGAGGGACCGGATTCACCGATCAAGGCCATCCTGGCGGCTGACGCGACGCCCGCCAGGACGGCGAAAGCCGCGAGCGGCGCAGGCGGCAACGGCGCGATTTCCTCCCCCGGCTCGCTGGCCGACCGCATCCGCGCCCTGCAATCCGAGGCCTCCCGCGGCGGGCGTTAGAGCTAATCCGGCTTTGATGAAATCGGAGCCGGTCTCCCGCTTTTGATGCTTTTTTTGGCGCGAACCGGATACCCGCTTCCTTGGAAGCCCCGCCGCCGGGTTGAACGGACCGGCAGGCCTACGGTTCGCTTGACACCCCCGCCCTGCATTTCCTAAATCGCGGCTTCGGTCGTCGCGCCGGGCCGGCGGGAAACCGGGGTCCGCCGATTTAAGGCAGATGACGATTCAGGGCGCATAGCTCAGCGGGAGAGCGTTCCCTTCACACGGGAGAGGTCCAAGGTTCGATCCCTTGTGCGCCCACCATTTGCCCCGACGGCGGCGACGCGGTGCGTCATTATGATCCGGCCAGCGGGTGGCCAGGCCTATTCTCTCACAAAAGATGAGTTCGCGCGAACAGGGCTCGTAGCGCGTCGGTGGCCTTGCGGCTGAGCATCGCGTCACCGGCGGCGGCCTCGAGCGCGGCGCGGGCCTCCTCATGCAGGGCGCGAAACTCCGACCATTCGGCGGTGCTCAGGCGCGTAATGAAATCGTAGGCCTGTCCCACCGTCGCGATGGCGACGGACTCGCCGTTCACCTTGACGCGGAACGTCGCCTGCAGTTTGGTGACCGAATCCGAGACCTTGTCCATGCCATACGAAAGACCTGCGTTGCGCGTGGCCGTCAAGACAAACGATCAGGGTTTCCCACGAAAGAAGCCGGGTTCGGTTTCTGATCGCGGAGTTCCTGTTCCGGCTGAACCACGATGAAATCGACAGGACCGCCCGGCAACGCGTCATCGAACACGCCGGTCACCAGACGGCCGGTACGCCATGCCCTTGTATCGAGATTGGTGCGTCCTTCATACAACTCCGGCCCCAGCGCAAACGAATCGTGTCCGTGCACGACATGGCGGCCCTCGAAGCCCGCCGCATCGCCTTTGGGATAGCGTTTCCACAGCAGTGTCGACTCAGGCTGCGCCTCGCGGGCGATGCCGGGATCGAGCCCGGCGTGAACATAGATGCGGTGCGCATCGACATGCATCAGCGGCAGCGCCTCCAGCCAGACGATGTCGGCTTCGGGAATGATGAAAGGATCGCCACCGTAGGATTCCAGAACCGCATCGCCGCCGTGCTGCAGCCAGCGCGCCATGTGGAGCGGATCGCGCCACGCGGCAACCATCATCGCATCGTGATTGCCCTTGAGCGG
>JBIQHO010000340.1:0-3791 GCA_044508545.1 Bradyrhizobiaceae bacterium
ACTAAGCTCATTCATATGGAGGTGTGGCCCAGGCGAGCCGCTTCCGGCGGCCAGCCGGAAACGGAGCGCCCGGGCCGTGACGATCGGCTAGTGCGGAGGCCGGGTCAGCATCGACTCGTTCAGCCACGTCGTCGCTTTCGATGCGGTCGCGGTCACCTGACCCTGATCCACGCGCCCCATGAATCCGCCGCCGGCCAGCGACTGGTTCAGCAGTGCGAAGCAACGATTGGCGTGCGCCTGCGACGTGCCGGCGGATAGTGCCGGAGGGTCCGTCACCGTGATGGTCTTCGTCGCCGAGGTGGTGACCGCGCCGGTGGTGGGGTCCTTTGCCGTCGCCGTGGCGGCCAGCGTCGTGACCGACTGGCCCCAGCGATGATTGGAGTGCAGCGTCAATCCGCTTTCGACCTCCGCCGCGGTCAGGGTGATGTTGTTCCCCGAGAGCGTGCGGCCATCGAGATTGTTGGTGATTGTGTCGTATTTCGACAATCCCTTGATATTCACCATCACGATGTCGTCGGGATCGGACGACTTGACGCTCAGTCCCAGATCGACCGAGCCGCGGCGACCTACCAACAGCGTATTGTCCGCCACCGACAGAACGGGCGCGGTGGACGGCGAGGTGACCGGAGGCGCGGTCACCGGCGGCGACGTTACCGGCGGCTTCGTCGTCCCGCTCGGGCCGCCTCCCGACGAGCCGACCGGCGACGGATCGATCTCAAGGCCGGCGAATGTTTTCGCCGCGCCGGAAAGATTCGCCGTCAGGCCGCTCGCGTCCTTGATGCTTGCGCCTTTCGGAAGATTGACGGCCGTGATCGCAAGCGCGGAGGTCTTGGTATCCGTCGGTGCAACGGTGGTCCGGAATGTCAGCGCGTTGGTCCCAGAGCCGCCGACATAGGTGGCGGTGCTGCCGTCGTTGAGGGTCAGCGTCGGCCTGCCCGCCACCGTCACGGCTTCGTTGAAGCCGAGCGTCAGCGTCACCTTGTCGCCGACGTGCCAGACGCCGCTTCCCGGCGATGCCGTGACCTTCGTCACCGTCGGCCGGCCTTGGGGAGACGTGGTCGCCGGAGGCGTGGTCACCGGCGGGGCGGTGGTCGGCGGATCGGTCACGACAGGCGGGCCCGGCGTCGCCGCGCTGACGTTGGCGCCGGTGACGGTGTTGCCGCTGCCCTTTGCCTGATAGAGCTGAATCGCATCGACCTGCATCAGCATCGACTGCGGCGTCGAACCGTTCAGAACGCTGTGCCAGCCGGCCGCGTTGGAATTGGCGACCTGATGGTCCATGATCAGTTGCATCGGCTGGTTCGGAATCGGCATCTGCGCGCTGGTGACCTGCGCCACCTGCTTGCCGTCGAAATACCAGGTGATCGACTTCCCCGGCACCCAATTGATGGCATAGGTGTGAAAGCCGGCGGTGAGATCGACGCCGGTATCGATGGTCTTGTTGAACGTGCCGTTCGGCGTGTGAAGGTGCGCCGAAAACGCCCGGTTCGACGGCCCGGCCTCGGTATACCCGCCTTCCTGAATATCGATCTCGAAATTGTCGCCGCTGTTGCCCGCGCCTTTGCCCGGCAGCAGCCACAGGCCCGGCCACGCGCCATCGCCGCTCGGCGCTTTCATGCTGATCTGAAGATAGCCGCCGGTGAATTCGAAATTGCCGTAGCTGCTGACGGCGCCTGACGTAATCGGAAATGTTTGCGCCACTCCCTGGTTATTGCCGCGCACGGGCGATTGTACCGCCGTGAGATTCAGCGTGCCGTTACTCACCGCCACCTGACTCGGCATGTCGTAGTCGGCGTCGAATTTTCCGCCCGGCCCGCTCCCGCCGGAGCCGTTGCTATTCCACGGCGCACCCTTGGCGGCATTGCTGGTGATGTAGTTATGCCAGGTGCCGCCGAGTGTCGTCCCCGAAAAGTCCTCCTGAAAAACCAGATCGCTTGAGGTGTAGCCCGAAGGTGCAGACAGTGCCATCCATGATCCCCGCTGGTCATCATATGAGAGCCCCCAACTCCCACGTCCGCTGTGACCAGAAATGATGGCGACAAAATAATCGAAAAAGGCGGAAACGCGGCAGCCAATGCGACGCCGGGATCCGCGACCCTGCCGAAGTAACAAGTAACAAGGGCAGGCAGATCCCGGCTTTGGAATAAATCTGTCTTGAACGAGAAATGCTTGCGGTCAAATCCTGCTATTGTGGAACCTGATATTCCGCGGCGATCACGGCGCAAATTCCTATCCTGATTTGCCACGATCAACTTTGATGTCAGCGCACCGGATGGCTTCATTGAGGTTGTGGTAACAAGTAATAAGCTTCGGATTGCGCGAGAAAAAGCCCTCTCCCCCGCCCTCGTTTTCACCTCAACAGCCTAATTTCGCACGCTGTTCGCGAGCGCGCGATTCGATACTCCGAAAGGAGTGCCCACAAAGGGAGTTTGTGCCTTGGGTCCCGAAGGCTCAGCATAGGCACCTCACCGCCCGCTTCGAAAAGAGACGAGACGTGTCATGGGTGCCAAACGCCATTTCTTCTCCCGAGCCCGTACTCCATCGCCGCCAAAGACGAAGAATGCGCCTGACCGCAGGAGAATCGTGAAGCCTGCCCTGCTGACCATCGCATTGTCAGGCGCGGCCTTTGTCCTGATGGACGGCATCCTGGTTGAGCGCGCGTCCATCACCGGGCATCGAACCGGCGGCGTCATCGATAGAGTGGTGCAGAGCGTTCTCGCCGCCAGTCCGGTCCGGCACGATCAATCGCCGCAAACCCCCGCGCACTCCTCTCTCCCGACCAAGCCGTTACCGAACACGCTGGTCCGTGTCGCGGCCGATCCCGCCGGGATCGACGCCGATGCCGCTTCGAACGGCGAGCGCCCGAAGACCATCAGCACAACACCAACAACGCCATCGGCGCCGACGGAGTTGTCGTTCGGCGTCGGCGACAAGCTCAAGATCGCCTTCTACGAACGGCTGAACGTCGAGGAGGACAAGTGGGCGCGCGCGGTTTCAGCGCTGCGCGGCATCCAGCAGCGCGCGGAGCTGAGCGGGGAATACACGGTCCAGGAGGACGGCACGATCGCCATTCCCCTGCTCGGCGCGATCCGCGTCACGGGTCGCTCGACCCAACAGGTACATGACGCCATGGATGACGCCTTCGCGCATCTCCTCGGACGCAAGGGGATGGTCAATATCGTTCTGCTGGAGCGGGCGCCGATCTACGTTCTGGGTCCGGTCAAGAATCCCGGCTCCTTCAAGTATGTGCCGGGCGCAACAGTCCTGCACGCCCTTGCGATGGCCGGCGGCCTCGACCGCGGCACCAGCGATCCATGGTCGAAGGTCGAGGCCGTCCGGGAGATTCAGAAGCGCAGCGGCGCGGCGGGCGCCGTGGTGAAGCTGATGGCGCGCGACGCCGTTCTGAAGGCCGAGCGCGACGGCACCGTCCCGAAGATTCCGCTTCGCCTGATGGAGCTGGTCGGCGCGAGCGAAGCCACCCGCCTCGTCAACGAGCAGAGCGACCGGCGCAAATCCATCATGCAGGCGCGCAAGGACCGCGAACGCGCGATCATGAACTCGGTCGAGTCCGCCAGGCAGGATCTTCTGCTCTATGGCCACACCAAGTCGCTCGACAGCCTGGTCAAGACCCGGCAGGAGCGCGTCGACAACACCCGCGCGCTGGTGGAGCGCAACGTCGTCGCCAAGTCGATGTTGAGCCAGGTGGAGAGCGAACTGTCCGACGCCGAGCAGCGCCGGCAGGACGCCATCAATCAGTACGGCATGGCCAAGCAGCGGCTTGCCGCGCTTGC
>JBIQHO010000341.1:0-3790 GCA_044508545.1 Bradyrhizobiaceae bacterium
ATTTATGGGTTGCTCTTCGTCAGTTTCACGCTGATGTCCTCGCTGGCGTTCGTTCTAGCTTTTGGATTGCGTTCTTACCGACGCATCCATTCCACCCGCGGCTATGGCGGATTGTTCCTGGGCACTTTGCTGCTGTGGGCCTATCTCCATGCGATGCAATACATCGTCATATGGGCCGGAAACCTGCCCGACGAGGTGACGTGGTATCTCGATCGCGTCCAGAACGGATGGCAATATGTGACGGCACTGCTGGCCATCGGTCAGTTCGTGGTCCCGTTCCTCTTACTTCTCTCCGCCCGAGTGCGCCGCGACCGACGCTGGCTGTTCGCGATATGCGCCGCGACATTAATACTGCGCGGAGCCGAAGCCGCGCTGCTCGCTTTTCCGGAGATTGACAATCTCAACGTCGGGCTTCTGCCCTTCGCGAATATCGCCGCGCTACTTTTCATAGCGAGTGCGTTCACGCTTGTTGTTGCGCGAAAGCTTGGCGACACGGCCATCGGTCTCAATGCACCTGCCGCTCGCGCCTGAACATGAAACCCAGAAATCCGGCCAGCAGCGCGATCGTGACGCCACCGCCGATCGACAGCGCGCGCCCGATCGCCAGATTGTAAAACCCATGGCTTGGATCGAAGCCGTAGCAGAGCAGACGCACCTGATCGGCCACGCTCCCGATCCGACCGCCGCCCGCCTCGACAAGCGCAAGTCTCAGGTCGGCAGGATCAAGCCCGAGACCCGAAAGCGCATGGCTGACGCGGCCGTCGGCCGTCACCGTGAATACAGCCGCCGGGTGGGCATATTGGTCTAGCGCCGGATCGTAGATGGAGCTGATTCCGAAAGCCGAAGTGATCCTGGCGATGTCCGCGGCAGCACCACGCAACATGCGGGTGTGATCTGGTATCGGGCCGGAGGTCCCGACTTGCGCCGCCTTCATCGCCGACGCATCGGCAGCGCTGTCCTTCGGATCAAGCCCGAGCACGCGCACGCTGAAATCTTTTCCCGGAACCAATCCGATTCTACCCAGCACATCGGTCATGGTTCGCAGAAGCGGGCTGCAAAGCGAACGACAGGTGAAGTCCGCGACGACCCAAACGCTGGGCTTGCCTTCCAGCCATTGGCTGAGTGCCGCGGACGTATCACCGTCCTTCAACGGAACGTCGAGCGGCAGCTGCGCACCGGGCCGGGGCGACGCCGTCACGGCGGCGATATCCTTGCTCAACAAAGCCGCCCCCGCCGGAATTGTCGTCGCGCAGATGAGAGGGAGCGCCAGCAAACCAGCGAACGCTTTTCTGCGAGCCTTGAAGGGATATCCCATCGCTGCCTCCGCGCGACCCCTGCTGCGCCCCGTCATTTCTCCGACGGCAGCACGGCCGCCAAAGCCTGCCGCACCGCGCCGGAGAAAGTCCTCCGTTCATCGGGGTCTCCCTTCAGCAACGACAGGCTGAAGTTGCGCGCCTGCTGAATCGTGATGTGCGGCGGCAGCGGCGGCACCTCGGGATCTGTCTTCACCTCGAGCACGACCGGAATATTGCTCGCCAACGCCTCGTCCCACGCCGGTCCCATCTGTTCGGGGTCATCCACGAAGATGCCGCGCAAGCCGATCAATTCAGCAAAGCGATGATACGACACGTCGGGGATCTTTTGCGAGGATACAAACTTGGGATCGCCTTCCAGGACCCGTTGCTCCCAGGTCACCTGGTTAAGGTCTTCATTATTGAAAACACAAACGATCCAGCGCGGATCCTGCCAGGATCGCCAGTACTTCGCGACCGTGATCAGTTCCGCCATATTGTTCATCTGCATCGCGCCGTCTCCGACCAGCGCAATGACCGGGCGCGCCGAATGCACGAACTTCGCGGCAATTGCGTAGGGCACGGCCGCACCCATTGAAGCGAGGCCACCGGAGAGCGACGCCATCATGCCGGGGCGCATCTTCAGGTCGCGTGCAAACCAGTTGGCGCACGAACCGGAGTCACTAGTCACGATCGCATCGTCCGGCAGGCGGGGCGACAACTCCCAGGTCACGCGCTGCGGATTGACCGGGGTCGCCGGTTGATGCGCGCGATCGGCAAGGACATCCCACCATTCCCGCACACCGTCCTCAATCGTCTTGCGCCAGTCGCCATGCGGCTTGTGCTTCAGCTTCGGCAGCAGCAGTCGAAGAGTTTCAGCAGCCTCGCCGCATAAATTCACGTCCATGGGATAGCGTAGAGACAACATGGCCGGATCGACGTCGATCTGGACGCCACGCGCCTGCCCTTCCGCCGGCAGAAACTCCGAATAGGGAAAACCGGACCCGATCATGAGCAACGTATCGCAACTCATCATCATGTCGTAGCTCGGCCGTGTGCCCAGCAGGCCGATCGATCCGGTGACCCAAAGTAGATTGTCGGGCAGCACCGCCTTGCCGAGCAACGCCTTGGCACAACCGGCCGACAGCCGATCGGCGATGGCAACGACTTCATCTGCGGCCCCCAGCGCACCGGCGCCGACGAGGATCGCGACCTTCTCTCCGGCGTTGAGCAGGTCCGCCGCTCGCGCCAGATCGTCGTCATGCGGCACCATTCGCGGCGCGGCAAAGCCGACGCCCGAATGCAGCGTTCCGTGCAGATGCGGCGGATCCTCGTAACCCTCCTCTTGCAGATCATTCGGCAAAATGACGGCGGTGACGGTGCGACGCGCCAGTGCGATCCGCATCGCCCGATCGACCAGGTGCCGAACCTGGGATGGCGATGACGCCTGCTGAACATAGGCACCGGCGACATCCTTCAGCATCGAGACCAGATCGAGTTCCTGCTGATAATGCCCGCCCAGGGCATTGCGCGCCTGCTGACCAACGATAGCGAGCACCGGCTGATGATCGAGCAGAGCGTCGTATAGCCCGGTCACCAGATGCGATGCACCCGGTCCCGACGTCGCAATGCATACGCCGATCCGCCCGCTGAACTTGGCGTAGGCGGACGCCATGAAAGCCGCCATCTCTTCATGACGCGCCTGAATGAACTCGATCAAGCCATCGGCACGGTTCAGCGCGCCGAAAACGCCGTTGATGCCGTCGCCGGGATAGCCAAAAACCGTGTCAACCTTCCACAACGAGAGCCTTTCAACGACAAAATCGCCGACGGTACGCATCGTTGGCTCTCCCTTAAACCTCACACAGGTGGTCTCGATATGAATATGGCGAACGCTCCAGGAGAGCGGGCGTTCCTCTCGCGTTCATCACCTGTGGGCGTGTCGATATTTTGGACCGATCGTCTACAGCGGCTTGAGCGGCCTCCTGATCGACCGGCTCCGGTCCCCTCCGGCCTTATCGTGCAGCGGGCAGCTATGATTCGGCATAGCGCACCGCAACGGAACCGCCGGGCCATTGGCTGGTTCCTATCTTCGGCGGCTGAGCGATGTCGATGGTGAGAATTCCTTATGAATTCCCTGAACAGACCGACTGCCTTGGCAGATCGCCGCTCTGTTGACGTGACGGCATCGGCCGATGCTCACGACGCTTCCGGCTTCGCCCCAATTGCCGACATTAGTGCTATGGAAGCAACCACGAAAAGGAACGTCGCAAAAAGGATTCGCCGTCCGTCCTGACAATTTCCCCGTGCGCCACGACGACATGCTCGGGGTGTTTCTCGATGAGTTCACGAATCTTCGGGCGCGCGCTTGCGCGGTTGCGGAAACTTATCCGATAGTCGATCGGCGGATAACCCCAACCCTCGACCATTTTCGAAAGCCTTGCGATCGGCCGCATCCACCAGGGCCAATGGCTTTTCAAGAATGCCTCGCTGAAGGT
>JBIQHO010000342.1:0-3783 GCA_044508545.1 Bradyrhizobiaceae bacterium
AATTCCCATTTGTGCCCGATGCAGAGCTTGAAGCCGGCCGGCTTGCCGCCCGACAAGCGCCGCATCTCGGCAATGAATGTCATCAGGCCGACCGGCGTCGAGAACGCCTTGTGACGGGACGGCGAAATGCAGTCCTCTCCCATGCCGACGCCGCGAATGCTGGAAATCTCCTCGGAAACCTTGGCGGCCGGCAAGACTCCGCCATGGCCGGGCTTGGCTCCCTGACTGATCTTGAGCTCGACCATCTTGATCTGGTCGTCGGCCGCGACGCGCGCGAATTCGCGGGCATTGAAGCTGCCGTCAGGATTGCGGCAGCCGAAATAGCCGGAGCCGATCTCCCAGATCAGGTCGCCGCCAGCTTCGCGATGGTAGCGACTGACGCCCCCTTCGCCGGTGTCGTGGGCGAAGTCGCCCTTTTTGGCGCCCGCATTGAGTGCGCGCACCGCATTGGGACTGAGCGCGCCGAAACTCATCGCGGATATGTTGAAGACCGAGGCCGAATAGGGCTTGGCGCAATCCGGTCCACCGATGGTAATGCGGAACTTCTCCTCCGCATGCGGCGTCGGCGCCATCGAATGGTGCATCCATTCATAGCCTTCGCCATAGACCCTTTCCTGGGTGCCGAACGGACGCTTGTCGAGCATCATCTTCGCGCGCTGGTAGATCACGGAGCGCGTGTCCCGGCTGAACGGCATGCCGTCCTTTTCGCTCTCGAAGAAATACTGCCGCATCTCCGGGCGGATTTCCTCGAGCAGAAAACGGATGTGCGCCGAAATCGGATAGTTGCGCAGGATGGCGTGACTCTTTTGCAAGAGATCCCGGATCCCGAGCGCGGTCAGCGCCCCGAAGATCAGAATCGGAACGATGAGCACGTCGCGGATCCCGCGGTCCTCGATCCCGAGGCCGACCAGAAGCGCCGTGACCACCGCGCAGATCGTCAGGACGATGAAGCGCGGCGAAAAGGGAAGCAGCAATGTTGCCATGACTCCTCGCTGAACCAATCCCTTGCGAACCAACCCTTGCCGTCAAACGTGAGCCGAAAGGACGACGACCGCGCAGAACCCCGCCGCCGCCCGCGGGGGAGCGGCGGTGCAGACCCTTCGAGTCTCCGCGATATTACACGACATCCGCAGCGTTTGGACGCGCCGCCTTTCCTTGAGCCACCGTAACTCCTGTGCATAACCGGGAACGCAAAACCGCTGCGCGGGTTACCCAGCATTCGCATTGATCCGGGGATCATAGCTTCCTTTTCGTTTCAGTTCCTCGACGGCACCTTGCTGACGAGCATTGACGGCGGGCTGACATTCAGGACTTCAAAAACCCGATGGCATCATGGATATCGATTTCCTGAGACAACAGGCAGAACGCTGCCGCCGTCTTGCAAAAGGCACCGATTCGTTCACCGAAAAGCGCCTGCTCAAGCTCGCCGAAGAATACGAATTGCTGATCAAGGAATTCGAGAAAAGCAGTTCGGAACCCTGGCACCGTTAGGTGCCTTTTCGTTTTTGATGGATTGGAAGCAGGCGCCAGAATTCTGGTTGACGCCTGTCCTTCACGCAAACCGGGGCCATCCTGGGAATAAGTCCAAGGAAATGTTCCGCTCGAAGGCGACAGTCTGGTTCAACTGCATTGAACCGGACTGATCGCCTATCTTTTTGATTGAGCATGATCTTTCCGGAAAAGCCGGTCTCCCCTTTTCGGGATCATGCTCGAAAGATGCCGGCTTACGATTCTCGCGGCGGCAGTCCCGCAAGGCGGGTTTCAGGCATGAGGGTCCAGACCACCAGCAGGCCCGATAATGCGGCCGCCGCCAGGCCCGTGAAGGCGACGCCATGCCCGAAGTGATCGCTCATGGAGCCGGCAACCACCGTGCTGAGTGACGCGCCTATTCCGGTGGCGGTGCCAATGACGCCCTGCGCGAGGTTGAAATGACCGGAGCCGAAGGCGACGTCTGCGACAATGAGCGGGATCATGACGCCGAAGACCGCGGCCGTGACGCCGTCCAGCACCTGCACCACGACCAGCAGCGACGGATCGTGGACCGTCGCAAACAACACCCCCCGAACGGCCAGCGCGGCGAAGGCGATCATGAGCAGCGGACGGCGCCCCCACAACCGCGCCTTGCGGCCGACGGATGGCGAGATCAAGGCGACGATCGCCTGCGGGACGATGATGCAGAGCGCGATCAACGCCGGCGCACCCTCGCTTGACCGTTCGGTCACAATGCCCGCCATCAACGGCAGCATCGCCGCATTGGCGAACTGAAGCAGGAAAACCGTACAGGCGAAAATGACCAGCGGCCTCCGATGCAGAAGATGGACGACGCTGGTCGCATCGGGATCCGGCTCGACGCGCGTAATCGCTCCATGGGCCTGTTCAGGATCGATTTCCCGATCGCGGATCCGCGCCAGCGCGAGCAGCGTCGCGCCCGCAAAGGCGAAACTCACCATGAATACCGCCCGGCTCGACACCAGATAGCCGACGAGGCCCATCACGCCCGCCGCCACACCGTTGCCGAGCGAAGCGAAGCGCGCATTGCGTCCGAGCCTCTCGCCGATCGCTCGCGGCCCCACAAGGCCGAGGCTGATCGCGGCAATCACGGGGCCGAGCACGCAACTCGCCGCGGCATGCAGGATCGCCGCCAGCGCAATGACCGGAAAGATCGGCCAGGCGGCATAGGCGAGAGCGCTGACGCCGATCGTGGCGACGGCGAGCCCCGCGACCAGACGCTCCGAACGGGCGGCATCGATAATCGCGCCGCCCGGCATCTGACCAATCAGGCCGACGATCCCGCCGATCGACAGAATCAGCCCGATCTCGGACTGCGTCCACTTCTGGGTGGTGAGATAGACCGCGACGAAGGGGCCGAATCCGGTTTGCACGTCGGCAAGAAAGAAAATGAACCAGTCGAGACCGCGCTGGCTTTGTGCCGAAGGATGAGGGTCCCGGCCGCCGGCCGCGGGCGGCGGATCCACATCTCCTACGCTCGCCCGCCGCTGGCGCACGCTATCCGGATCGGACGATCGTCGGGCCCGTCGCGCAAAACAGATTGCATACCTCCCTGATCAAGGACCCAGGTTGAGGGGCTGAAGAGTTCCCGACGCGCCCAGCACCACGACAGGCGCGCCTTCCTTGTATTCCGGCGCCGCCTTCACCTGGTCCTGCGTCAGTTCGAGGCTGATGCTGTCGCTCGCGCCCTTTACCTTGCCGAAGCGGAGCGCATTCCAGTCGACCACGATCTTCCGGCTGCCGACCCCAAGGAAGCCGCCGAAATCGATCACGGCGGCGCGAACCGCGCCTGCCCGGTCCACGATCACATCGACGATCCGCCCCATATCCTGACCGCTCTTGCTTCGCACCTCGCGTCCCAACACGCTATGGGCATCGGCCGGACCGATCACGGTGATCGATGGCGGCGGAGCGGTCGCCTTGTCCGAAGGCTTTGCGGCCGCGGGCGGGCTTGCTGCCGCCGGCGGGCTTGCGGGGGCGGGATCGGCCTGCGGCTGAGCCATGCCGTCGGCCATCGCATGCGTGGCAGCGAACACCAGGACGGCGATCCAAAGAACGGCTTTCGTCGAACCTGTTCGAGACATGAGTCCTCGCTGCCCAATTGAATCGCGGCGCGCGAAAGCGGTTTAGAGCATGATCCCGAAAAGTGGAAACCGGTTTTCGGAAAAGATCATGCTCAAAAAGATAACCGACGGGTCTGATTCAACGCAGTTGAACCAGACTCTAGGCTCAGGACTCATTGATCAGAGCCAGAAGATGACGGTTGCCGCGATA
>JBIQHO010000343.1:0-3763 GCA_044508545.1 Bradyrhizobiaceae bacterium
GGCGACGTAGAGCTTGCTTTCCGAATAGGCTTTGCTCGGATTCCAATACCGCTCGAGCCAGTCGATATCGCGCAGCGGGCCGACGCCGCCACGGTGCATACCGCTACTCAGATAGATCAATCGATCCGGACGCTCGATCAATGCGGTCAGGATGTAAGGGGCAAGCGTGTTGACGGCGAGGATGCCGGCGTGCCCTTCGGGCGTGGCGGCCCGGCCTTCCGTCGAATAGATGCCCGCGTTGTGAATGACCGCATCCATGTGGCCGAGGGCATTGACCTGATCCGCGACCGATCGGGTTTCGGTGGCCTTGCTCAGATCGCCCACGACGACGCCGAGCGCTCGGGACGCCAATTCCGCTACAGCGGAAGCACGTTCCTGCGACCGGGCGTGCAATACGACGCGATGGCCGTCCTGAATCAGGGACTGCGCCGCCATGCGGCCCAGGCCGTCCGTGCTCCCAGTGATGAAAATGCGCGCCATCGCAGGAATCCTTTATGTTGTCATCGTTGTCGGGGTCATTGTACCGAGGTCGCCGGCGGTTGCGGCCGTGCCGGCGGATCATGTGCGATGACGCAGAGCCTCGACCAGGGTGTGGAAGGCAGGCGATGACTGGCGGCGGCTCGGGTAGTAGAGATGATAGCCGTCCCAGTAGGGCGACCAGCCTTCGAGCACGCGCTTGAGCCGACCCTTGGCGACGTAGGGAAGGGCGATTTCCTCCGGGACATAGGCGAGGCCGCGCCCGGCGAGGGCGGCGTCAAGCACATGGAAGATATTGTTGAAGACAAGCTGGCCGTCGACGCGCACCTTGATCTCGCGGCCGTTCTTCTCAAATTCCCAGACGTAGAGCGCGCCTGATGTGGGAAACCGATAGTTGATGCAGCCGTGCTGCATCAGATCCTGCGGCTTCTGCGGAACCGGGCGCTTCGCGAAATAGGATTTCGCGCCGACCACGGCAAACCTGAAATCAGGACCGATGCGCGCCGATATCATGTCCTTGGCGAGTTGCTCTCCCATGCGGACGCCGGCGTTGTACCTTTCCGTCACGATATCGGTGAGGCCGTTGTCGAGCAGGAGTTCAACCTTGATGTCCGGAAATTTCGGAAGAAAGGACTTCAGTTTCGGCCACAGGACATTGCTGATCGCGTAGTCCGGGGCCACGATCCGGATCGTTCCGGCGGGTTTCTCCCGCAGTTCATTGAGGGCATCGACCTCGATCTCGATCTGGTCGAAATGCGGCCCGATGCGTTCAAGAAGTCTCTCGCCAGCTTCGGTCGGCGCAACCGCCCGCGTGGTGCGGGTGAGCAGGCGAACGCCGAGTCTTGCCTCAAGCTGGCGGATGGTGTGGCTCAGGGCCGATTGCGAGACGCCGAACCTGGCCGCGGCCTTGGTGAAGCTGCGCTCGCGGGCCACGGCGAGGAACGCAAGCAGGTCGTTGACTGTCTGACGCGCCACTCATGAATCCTTCCAGATGCTCAAACAGAGAGGATAGGCAGTCGGTCGGCTGTTGTTTACTCCGCAAAATCCGCTTGCTGTCATGATCTGCATTCATGAATTGATCTGCTGCGACCCGGGGCTGCCATCGTCCTTTGCGGGAGGAGTGCCCGTCGCCAAGGCATTCATGAATCCTGCTCATAAACACATGCCATGTGCGCCCTCTAATTGCAGACAGCAACCTCGATTATTTTGACTGCATGTCGACTCAAGATTCTTATGCGACCAACGACGTCGTGGACCAGCCTGCTCACTGGAGCGGCGTGTTCGCGATGTCGCTCTGCGTCTTCACGCTCATTGCGTCCGAGTTCATGCCCGTGAGCCTGCTGACGCCGATCGCGTCGGATCTGCATGTCAGTGAAGGGCAGGCGGGGCAGGCGATCGCGATATCGGGCGCGTTCGCCGTTCTGACAAGCCTTCTGATTTCCTCCGTGGCAGGCCGGCTCGATCGCAAGATTTTGCTCCTTGGCCTGACCGCGGTGATGGCGGCCTCCGGGACAGTTGTGGCGATCGCGCCGAACTATGTGATCTTCATGGCCGGCCGGGCCCTGATAGGGGTTGTCATCGGCGGTTTCTGGTCGATGTCGGCGGCGACGGCGATGCGGCTCGTCCCGGAACGTCACGTTCCGAAAGCGCTGGCGATCTTCAATGGCGGCAACGCTCTCGCGACGGTGGTCGCGGCACCCCTCGGCAGTTTCCTTGGCGCGATCATTGGCTGGCGCGGTGCGTTCTTCTGCGTCGTTCCGGTCGCGGTGATCGTCTTTTGCTGGCAGGCCGTCAGCCTTCCTTCGATGAAGGCGGATCGTCAACCTGGTTCCGGAAACGTGTTCAAGGTGCTGCAACGGCCGCTGGTTGCCCTGGGCATGGCGTCGGTTGGTCTTTTCTTCATGGGGCAGTTCGCGCTCTTCACCTATGTGCGGCCGTTCCTCGAAACGGTCACTCAGGTCGATGTCGCGACACTGTCGCTTGTGCTTCTTCTGATCGGGGTCACCGGATTCATCGGCACCAGCCTGATAGGCGGCTTCCTGAAGGGCGGACTCTATCGGACGCTGACCTCCATTCCGGTCGCGATGGCCGTGATCGCCCTGGCTCTGATCGCCTGCGGCGCTCACCTCGCCATCACGGCTACGCTGCTGGGCATCTGGGGCCTGATCGGCACGGCGGCGCCCGTGGGGTGGTGGACATGGCTGGCGCGGTCGCTTCCGGAGGATGCCGAGGCGGGCGGCGGTCTCATGGTGGCGGTCATTCAGCTCGCCATCACCTTTGGCGCCGTCATCGGCGGCGCGTTGTTCGATACCAGCGGCTATCAGGCGACCTTCATAGCCAGCGCCGTCCTCCTGTTGATCGCCGCATACCTCACGATCCTCACAGCGCGCCGGAGCAGCGCAACCGCCTGATCCGGATAAAGGGCGATGCGCTCCTGACTTGCGTCGCTCAGAAGCGAAAACCGGGGCGCCGAACCCTTATAGCATAATTCGCATAAGGTATATTATGGAATTGAAATAGGTATGTGATTCCAGACTATTGGCTTGATTTCTTGATCCTGGCGGGCTTCACGCGAACCGTCCGTCATGCGCAATTGCCGCCGGAATTGAGTCCGGCGCTGTCGTCAGCCAAGCCGCTGTTGCGCCCCGCCGACGCCCGCGATCGATGCACCCGCCATTGGTCGAGGGTCACGCCGAAACCCCTTGACCGGACCTTTGCGGGATGCTGACGAATAGTCGCAGGTCCGGGCGAGCGGTACTCACCTCCAAATCGCAAGAACCAATGTTTCAAAAAATGGATCAGGAGACGACCATGGGTTTATCACGTCGGACATTGTTGAAGGCATCGGCCGCGGCCACCGTCATGGGCGGTCTTGGTGGCGGCCTTGGCGCGCCGCTGGTGGCCCGCGCCCAGCAGGCCGAGTTCACCTACAAATTCGCCAACAACCTGCCGGTCTCGCACCCGCTGAACATCCGCGCCAAGGAGATGTCGGCGGCAATCAAGACCGAGACCAACGGCCGTGTCGATCTGCAAATCTTCCCCAACAACCAGCTCGGCTCCGACACCGATATGCTGAGCCAGATCCGCTCAGGCGGTGTCGAGTTCTTCACCCTGTCGGGCCTGATCCTCTCGACGCTGGTGCCGGCGGCCTCGATCAACGGCATCGGCTTCGCGTTCCCGGACTATCCGACCGTGTGGAAGGCCATGGACGGCGACCTCGGCGCCTATGTCCGCGGCCAGATCAACAAGGCCAACCTGATCGTCATGGACAAGATCTGGGACAACG
>JBIQHO010000344.1:0-3732 GCA_044508545.1 Bradyrhizobiaceae bacterium
CGCTTGCTGTGAGAGACGGTGCGGCCACGCAATGACGTCTCTTCCGTCTTTCGCCGTTACGGGCCGCTCGGTCCGATGTTCTCTAAACCGACGCGGCGAGCGTTCGGTCGAAACGCCCCGCACCGGGATTTTTCATGGCGCGTGACCAGATCGATATGACGCCGCTGCAATCGCGCGATCAGCTCGTGGCGTGGCTGGAAGGCGGCGTGAAGCCCGCATCCGAATTCCGCATTGGTACCGAGCACGAAAAAACGCCGTTCACGCTTCAGAGCCGCGAGCCCGTGCCGTATGAAGGCGCGCGCGGCATCGGCGCCTTGCTGGAAGGCATGCAACTCCTGCTCGGCTGGGAGCCGATCATGGAGCAGGGCAATATCATCGGCCTCCATGACGTCACCGGCGGCGGCGCGATCTCGCTGGAGCCCGGGGGGCAGTTCGAACTGTCGGGCGCGCCGGTCGAAACGGTGCATCAGACCCAGTCGGAGCTGGCCGCGCATCTGGCGCAGGTCAAGGAGATCGCGACCCCGCTCGGCATCGGATTTCTCGGCCTGGGCATGACGCCGTCGTGGTCGCGGGCGCAGATTCCGATGATGCCGAAAGGCCGCTACAGGATCATGCGCGACTACATGCCGAAGGTCGGCCGATACGGTCTCGACATGATGTTCCGGACCTGCACGGTTCAGACCAATCTCGACTTCTCATCCGAAGCCGACATGGTCAAGAAGCTGCGGGTCTCGGTGGCGTTGCAGCCGGTCGCGACCGCGTTGTTTGCAAATTCTCCCTTCACCGAAGGCAAGCCGAACGGCTTCCTGTCGTTTCGTTCGGAAATCTGGCGCGACACCGACAATGCCCGTGCCGGCATGATCCCGTGGGCGTTCGAGGACGGCATGGGATTCGAACGTTGGGTGGATTACGCGCTCGACGTTCCCATGTATTTCGTCAAGCGCGGCGAAAATTATATCGACGTGTCCGGCACCTCGTTCCGCGATTTCTTCCACGGCAGGAACGAGGCCATCCCCGGCGAGCGACCAACCCTTTCGGATTGGGCCAATCATCTGTCGACGATTTTCCCCGAGGTGCGACTCAAGCGCTACCTGGAGATGCGCGGCGCTGACGGCGTGCCCTGGGGACGCCTGCCTGCGCTGCCGGCATTCTGGGTCGGACTGCTCTACGACAACACCAGCCTCGATGCGGCCTGGGACATCGTGAAGCGCTGGAATGCGCCGGAACGTCAGGCGCTGCGCGATCACGTGCCGCGCATGGGCTTCAAGGCTCGGATCAAGGACCGTTATCTGTTCGAGATCGCAAAGGAATGCCTGGTGCTCGCGCATGCGGGGTTGCGCCGACGCGGCCATGTCGATCATTTCGGCCGCGACGAGTCACGACATCTGGAGCCGCTCGACCGCATCCTGGACTCAGGCCGCTCTCCCGCCGAAGAGATGCTGGAAAAATTCAATGGCGCATGGGCAGGGTCCGTGGAACCGGCCTACAGCGAATATGCGTTCTGAATTCGCGTGAAGCGAGCTTCGGTTAGGGATCGGGCTACAAGAAATCGAGTCTTCTCCGACCTTGGACCAGCGGCGGGTTGGCGGCGGCTCGTTCATCCGCCATACATCAACGTGGCGATTGAATGAGCATTATCCGCGCTGTTCTTGTTCGGGATATTCTATTTTGCGGCCTGTGTTGAAAGTTTACGCATGGAGGGCCGGCCCGATCCTGCTGGCGGTGCTGTCGATGACGGCCCTCACAGCGGCGCAACCGGCGCATGCGCAAACCAATTTCGACCGGCCCGGAGCCGATTATCTGCGAATGACGCTGCGGTCCGGCGACCCGGCCGACTGCGCGCTGGCCTGCGAGCGCGACCGCCACTGCCGCGCCTGGAGCTTCAGCTATCCGGGCGAAGGGTCGGAAATAGCGGTGTGCTGGCTCAAGAATACCGTTCCGCCGCGGATCGCGAATCCGTGCTGCGTGTCCGGCGTGCGCGGCGCCGGCGTGATCGAGCGGCGAACCGGTCCGGTCGAAACCTCCACCGATCGATCGGGCGGCGACTATCGCGTCTTCGAACTCAAGAAGGACGAGAGAGCCGACGCCGATCAGGTCTGCCGTCATGCGTGCGATGCCGATAACAAGTGCCGGGCATGGACCTATGCGCGGCCGGGCTATGCCGGAAAAGCCCCGCGGTGCTTCCTGAAAAAGGAAATCAAGCCGCCGCATCGCAGGCCCGGCTTCACGTCCGGGGTGGTGCGGTAGCGTTCCGTCATGCGAGACAACTCCGAAGCGATCGCTTCGCTGACCGGATTGCGCAGCGCGGCTGCGATAAATTCATCCGACATCATGGCTGGTAGAGCATTTTTAAGCGAAGTGGCTGCCAGTTCGCGTAAAGAAACGCGTCAACAAAACATAAAGCCCCGCTTCTGATCGAATCAGAACGGGCACCGGGCCATTGGCCGACAAGCCCTGTCACCGGCAAGCCCTGTCAGTGTACCGCCGTGAAAAAACGCGCGAAGCGGAAGCCCGAGAGCCAGGTCCAGACCGGCTGGTTGCGGATGCCCATATCCCACGAGCCGACGATCGCATCGACCCGGCCGACCAGGTTGTCGGTCGAGAGCAGGCCGACGCCGCCCTCGCGGACCGGCACGCGGCTGTCCGCGGAGTTGTCGCGGTTGTCTCCCATCACGAACAGATGGCCCGGCGGCACCGTCACCTCCGCCGTGTTGTCGAGCCGGCCGTTGTCGTGAATCTTGAAAATCGTGTGCGAGACGCCGCCGGGCAGCGTCTCCACGTAACGATGCGCTGGCTCGTCGGAGCCGTTGTCATCCTCGGCTTCGCCGATTCCGTCGGCTTTCAACGGAGCCGGCTGTCCGTTGATCCAGACCTGGCCGTCGCGCATCTGGATGCGGTCGCCGGGCAGGCCGATGACGCGCTTCACCCAGACCTGCGAACGGTCGCCGGGCCAGCGGAACACCACGACGTCGCCACGTTTGGGCAGTTCGCCGAAAACGCGCGAGGTCTCGGGAAACGAGACGTGGATCGGCATCGAGGCGGTTGAGTAGCCGTAAGGGTATTTCGAGGCCAGCAGCGCGTCGCCGATCAAAAGCGTCGGCTCCATCGAGGCCGAAGGCACATAGAACGGCTCGGCGAGCGCACCCTTGGCGAGCAGCACCACGAGCACGATCGCTGCGATCTGGACGACCTGTCCGCCCCAGCGGCGAACCATCGAGCCCGGCGTTGAGGACTCCAAGCTCATCCGCCTGTCCCTCCGACCGTGATCCGATCCATCCGCAGCGTTGGCTGCCCGACGCCGACCGGCACGCCCTGGCCGTTCTTGCCGCAGGTGCCGACGCCGTCGTCCAGCGCGGTGTCGTTGCCGACCATGGTGATGCGATGCAGGTCGGTCGGACCGTTGCCGATCAGCATCGCGCCCTTCAGTGGCGCGCCGAGCTTGCCGTTCTCGATCTTGTAGGCTTCGGTGCACTGAAACACGTACTTGCCGGAGGTGATGTCGACCTGACCGCCGCCGAAATTCGCGGCGTAGATGCCATTCTTCACCGAGGCGAGGATTTCCGCCGGGTCGCGATCGCCCGCCGGCATATAGGTGTTGGTCATGCGCGGCATCGGCACGTGGGCATAATCCTGCCGGCGGCCGTTGCCGGTCGGTTTCATCCCCATCAGCCGCGCATTCTGGCGGTCCTGCATGTAGCCGACCAGGATGCCGTCCTCGATCAGCACGGTGCG
>JBIQHO010000345.1:0-3731 GCA_044508545.1 Bradyrhizobiaceae bacterium
AGGCGGGTCACTTCTCGGCGAAAATCCCGGGTCAGCTCTCAGCGGAAATCAACAGTCTGCGAGATCGCCTCGGTGTATGAGCTCTACGAGGATGCGAAAACAGCGCGTCAGGCTGTTGATTTCGGCGATCTCATTTTAATGCCGACCCTACTGCTCGAACGAGATGAGTATGCGCGCTCGGCGACAAGGCTTCGTCACCGGCACATTCTGGTCGACGAGTACCAGGACGTGAACCGTGCGAGTGTGCGACTTGTCAAAGCGCTTGCCGGTGAAGGTAAGAACCTCTGGGTCGTTGGCGACGCGCGTCAATCCATCTACCGGTTCCGCGGCGCCTCGTCACACAACATGAGCGCGTTCGATACCGACTTCCCGAAAGCTCTCTGGGCCCCTTTGGGCATCAATTACCGTTCGACGCAGGCGATCGTCGATACCTATATCGGCTTTGCCGCCGGCATGCCTCTGCCGCCAACGTTCGCCAAACTTGAACTGACCGCGGATCGAGGGGCAGGCACGGCGAAACCCGAGGTCCGCGGCTACGATCATCCAGACGATGAAGCGGCCGGAATCGCAGCCACTGTAAAAGAGCTGGAAGCCAAAGGCGTAGCGCTACGCGATCAGGCTGTCCTGTGCCGGACCAACTCACGCATCGATGATATAGCGCAGGCATTGGAAGATCGCGGCATCCCGGTGCTTCATCTCGGCAGTCTTTTCGAACGCGATGAAATCCGTGACCTGCTCGCGCTGATGTCGCTCGCCGTCGATCCCTATGGCGCCGGACTGGTGCGCGCTTTCGCCATGCCGCGATACCAGGCCCCACTTCAAGATGTGAAGCGCATGATCGATCACCTGAACGACGGCGACAAACCAGCGCTGTCCAAGCTTGTTGAACTGGCTTCGCTCTCCGGTCTCAGCAGCGCCGGGGGCGACGCGGTCAAGCGCCTCGCCGCCGACCTTGCCGGCCTCAAACCCTCCGATCTGCCGTGGGACTTTCTCGCCACTCTCTTGCTCGACCGGACCGATACCGTCCGTTCTCTTGCCGCGCCGGTTGCCATCGCCGATCGCATGCGCGGCATCGCCATATGGCAATTTCTGAATTTCTTGCGCGAACAAAGTCCCGTTCAGAAAGGCTCGCCGATTCACACCGCGCTCGAGCGCGTGCGCAATATGGTATTGCTCGCGGAAGAACGCGACCTGCGGCAAGTGCCCGAAGCCGCGTTGCAAATGAATGCCGTGCGACTGATGACGATCCATGCCAGCAAAGGCCTTGAATTCGAGGCCGTGCATGTTCCTGGACTAACCGTTTCCAATATACCTGCGCAAAACCGGGGATCGCGATGTCCACCTCCTGAGAACATGGTGAGCGGCGGCGCCGGCACTGTGGCAGAGCAAGGAAAGGCGGCGCACGAGCAGGAAGAAGAATGCCTTTTCTTCGTCGCCATGTCGCGCGCGCGCACGCACCTCATCATCTCCCATGCGCGCCTCCAAAAAAACCGCAGCAGCAAACGCAACCCGTCCCCCTATCTTCTGCGCGTCGCTCCGTATACCTCGCGTCACGACGCAGCGCCTTGTCTGCGCTCGTCGATCATCCGTCCCGATCCGAGCATTCGCGTCATGATGTCGCCCGGCTGGTCGCTGACCGATCAGAGTCTGATCGCATACGAGAAATGTCCGCGGCGTTTTTTCTATACCCACATTCTTTCTATCGGCACGGCGCGCCGCCGCACGATCTTTGAGCGGACGCATTCGTGCATCTATGAGTTGATCGACTGGCTGGCCAAAGCCAGGATCACGGCCACGCCGACACGCGAGGAAACGCACGCGCAATTCGAGACGATATGGCGCGACGTCGGCCCGCACGACTTGGAACGCGCGGCCGACTACCGGGCGCTCGCCACTCAGCTTGTCGACGGGCTCGTCGACGTCGGCGCAGGCAGACTATTTCGTGAAGCGCGCCCGCTCGCTATCGATTTTGGCAGCGGGCGCATTTTGGTCGAGCCTTCGGAAATCGCCGAACGCGCCGACGGCGTGATCGTCATCCGCCGAATCCGCAGCGGCCACCGCGGGGAGAAGGAATTCGAGAAGCTCGAATATTTCCTTTACCAGAAGGCGGCGGCCCAGCACTTCGGACCGGGCAGCGTCGTCGAAGCCATTCATCTGACCGATAGCGAAGCTGTTGACGTGCCCGCCTTGTCAGCCAGGATGACCATCGGCAGACTTGAGAAAACAGAAGCGCTCCTCGCGGCGCTAGGCCGGGGATGCTTCGATCCCTCGCCGGATAAATTCACTTGTCCGCGCTGCCCGCACTTCTTCATCTGCGCTGCCACACCGCTCGGCGATCTCGCACTCACTTAGATTCTTTTGGCCGGGTGGTTTCGCCCGGCGGCTCCTGAGGGATTAGCCTTTCAGGAGACGAGCCTTACGCATTCTGCGAAGGCCGCGCTCCCCAACAACGGGAGTTCCCATGAAGACTATCGACATCTTTTATCAGGGTGAAGGCGTTGCCTCGCTCCAGCACATCGAGTTCGACGGCCAGCGCTCCTTCGCCGAGCTTCTGGCTACCATCGTCAAGCAGCACGGTCTCGACGGCGCGGCCATCTTTCTCGAAGACGAGGACGAGCCGGTCGATGAGCGCGAACTCGTCGGCGCCAAGGCCGGACGCTCCGGCGTCAAGGTGCACGTGCATCGCTGCCGTGAAGTGCGGGTGACCGTCAACTTCAAGGAGAAGTCGGTGCACGACAAGGTCCGCCCCGGTAAGACGGTCGGCAAGATCAAGCACTGGGCCGCCGTGCGCAAGTTCGGGATGAGCGAGGAGGAAGCGAGCCATCACCATTTGCAGCTCGCCGGCACCACCGACCAGCCTGATACCGGCACGCATGTCGGCGCTTTGGTGACGAAGGACACGTGCGCGGTCGAGTTCGACCTTGTGCCGACTCCGCGCGTGAACGGCTAAGTCCATGGACGTGGCAACGACACGCGCGCCGGACGAGCGTGCGCTCCGGGCAGACGCGGCGCAAGCCGCGTTTCGCCTGGCCGCAGCGGAAGATCGCTTTCGCATCGAGACGATCGATTGGCCGACGGTTATCGCCACTGTGAGTGCCGCCGACGGCACGCGCTACGCTTTGCGCTTCGATTGCTCGGGCTATCCGGCGGCGGCGCCGACGGCGCGGCTATGGGATCTGACGCGCAACGCGCCGCCCGCGCCCCATATGTGGCCGGGCAGCAAAGGCGGCCGTGTCGGCGCCGTTTTCCGTCAAGACTGGCAGGGCGGCACGGCCCTCTACCTTCCGTGCGACCGCGTCAGTTTTGCCGGTCACGACAATTGGATTCACGAGACCCCGACGATGATCTGGAATCCGTCGCGCGGGCTCCTTCAATATCTGGAGATTGTACATGAGCTTCTCAATTGCGCGGATTATCAGGCGACTGCTCGCGCCGCGGCATAAGCTGTCTTGTTCGTGGTTTCTCTGGCAGCGCGTGACGCATGATCTGCGCCGGCGCGGCATGAACGAAAGCCGCGAAAGCGGCGCGTTTCTCCTCGGCCGCACGGATGCGGACGGCACCGCGCGTATTGTCGATTATGTTCTCTACGACGATCTCGACCCGCGCAGTCTCGACACCGGGATCGTGCGCTTCGACGGGCGCTATTTTGCCAAGCTCTGGTCGATCTGCCGCGCTCGCAAGCTCACCGTCGTCGCCGACGTCCATGTTCATCCAGGCGGCTCCGGTCAAAG
>JBIQHO010000346.1:0-3705 GCA_044508545.1 Bradyrhizobiaceae bacterium
AATCGATGGTCGCGGCATCGACCGGGAAGAAGCCGCAGGTCGCCCCGTATTCCGGCGACATGTTGCCGATGGTCGCCTTGTCCGCCACCGACAGGTGATCGAGGCCGGGACCATAGAATTCGACGAACTTGCCGACGACGCCCTGCTGGCGCAGCATCTGCGTGACGGTAAGCACGAGGTCGGTCGCGGTCACGCCCTCTTTCAGCGCGCCCTTGAGCTTGAAACCGACCACGTCCGGCAACAGCATCGACAGCGGCTGGCCGAGCATCGCGGCTTCGGCTTCAATGCCGCCGACGCCCCAGCCGAGTACGGCGAGGCCGTTGACCATCGTCGTATGAGAATCGGTGCCGACCAGCGTGTCGGGATAGGCGACCTCCATGGTCGCCGTCTTCCTGCCGATCGTCAGCTTCTCTTTCCTGGTCCACACCGTCTGCGCCAGATATTCGAGATTGACCTGATGGCAGATGCCGGTGCCGGGCGGCACCACGGAGAAGTTCGAGAATGCTTTCTGGCCCCACTTCAGGAACTCGTAACGCTCCCGGTTCTGTCTGTACTCCTCGACCACGTTCCTGGCGAACGCCTTGTTGTCACCGAAGAAGTTCACGATCACGCTGTGGTCGATGACCAGATCGACCGGCACCAACGGATTGATCTTGTCCGGCTTGCCGCCGAGATTTTGCATCGCGTTGCGCATGGCCGCGAGATCGACCACGGCCGGAACGCCGGTGAAATCCTGCATCAGCACGCGCGCCGGGCGGAAAGAGATTTCATGCTCGAACCTGCGCTTCTTCAGCCATTTGGAGAAGGCGACAATGTCCTCCTTCGTCACCGAGCGGCCGTCCTCATTGCGCAGCAGGTTTTCCAGCAGCACCTTCATGGAGTAGGGCAGCCTGGAGATGCCTTTAAGACCGTTTTTCTCGGCGGCCGGCAGGCTGTAGTAGGCGTAGGTCTTGCCGCCGACCTTGAGGGTTTTCAGACATTTGAAGCTGTCGAGCGAAGCCATGTGAGGAATTCCCTATCCGGGGGTTAGGGGACCGGATTGACTGACGGTATCAAAACACCGCAGGAGAAACTGACGCGCGGGGTTTCGTTGCGGGGGATTTTGTGCTGCATCAAGTTCCGAATTTATAGAGTCTTTCCAGACTGTCCGCCACGTCAACAATGCTTGCTCCCCGCCTTTCAGCCATGCACACAGATCGCACGACGGCTGTGCAAACAGGGTCATCATGAAACTTTCAGGGCGCGGCTTGCGATGCGTGCGGGGCGGACGGGAGGTATTTTCCGGTCTCGACGTCATGGCGGAATCAGGCCGGGCGGTGGCGGTCACCGGGCCCAACGGCGCGGGCAAGACCTCCCTGCTGCGGCTCCTGGCGGGGCTATTGGCGATGGCGGGCGGGTCGGTCAGTCTCGAGGGCGGCGACCCCGAGCTGACGCTGCCCGAGCAGGCGCATTACCTCGGCCATCGCGACGCCCTGAAACCCGCGCTCAGCGTCAGCGAAAACCTCTCGTTCTGGCGCGAGTTTCTCGGCAGCGCGTCGCGCTCATCGCCAGCCGATGCCGCGCAGGCGCTAGCCACGGTCGGCCTCGACCACGTCGCGCATCTGCCGGCGGCCTATCTCTCGGCCGGGCAGCGGCGTCGGCTGTCGATCGCGCGGCTGTTGGCGGTGAAACGGCCGGTCTGGCTGCTGGACGAGCCGACCTCGGCGCTCGACGTTTCCGGCCAAAGCGCCTTTGCCGCCATCATGACCGAGCACCTGAAAGGCGGCGGCATCATTTTGGCCGCGACGCACACGCCGCTCGGCATCGCCGTTCAGGAGTTGCGGATCGGGGGAACGGCATGACCGCCCTCGCCGCACTGATTCGCCGGGATGTCAGCGTCGCGCTCCGCGTCGGCGGCGGCGCGCTGATCGGCGTGCTGTTCTTCCTCACGGTCGTGGTGCTGATGCCGTTCGCGGTCGGTCCCGACCTTGCGCTTTTGAAAAAACTCGGCCCCGCGATCCTCTGGCTCGGCGCGCTGCTGGCAAGCCTGCTGACGCTCGATCGGCTGTTCACCGCCGATCACGACGACGGCTCGCTCGATCTGATTGTCATGAGCCGCACGCCCCTCGAACTGGCCTGCGCGGCGAAGGCGCTGGCGCACTGGCTGGCGGCCGGGTTGCCGCTGGTCGTCGCGACGCCGGTGCTGGGGCTGCTGCTAAACCTCGACGGCGTCGCGACCGGCGCTGTGGCGCTGACGCTTTTGGCGGGAACGCCCGCGCTTACCTTCACCGGCATGATCGGCGCCGCGCTCGCCGTCGTGCTGCGTCGCGGCGGCCTGCTGCTCTCGGTGCTGGTGCTGCCGCTGTCGATTCCGGTGCTGATTTTCGGCGTCGCCGCCTCCAACGCCGCGCTGTCCGGACCATCGCCGTTCGGAACGCCATTCTCGATTCTGTGCGCGCTGTCGCTGATAAGCCTCGTGATCGGCCCGTTTGCCGCGGCGGCAAGCCTGCGGAACGGGCTGGATTGAGTCCTCTTGATGCGGCCGATCAACTTTTGCTCAAGCGGGAATCCGGGCCCGAATCCGCATTGCCTGCGCTGGCTCCGGCGACTATCAGTGGTGCCATGACGCTGATCGATCTCGCCAATCCCTCCCGCTTTCTCTCGCTCGCCGGCCGCATTCTGCCGTGGCTCGCAGCCCTGACCGTGCTCGTACTCGCCGTCGGCCTGTACCAGTCCGCGACCGCGCCCGACGACTACCAGCAGGGCGCGACCGTCAAGATCATGTTCATCCACGTTCCCAACGCGTGGCTGTCGATGTTCGTGTGGGGCGTGATGAGCGTTGCCGCGCTCGGCACGCTGGTATGGCGGCATCCGCTGGCCGATGTCGCGGCCAAGACCGCGGCCCCGATCGGCGCGGCGTTCACATTCCTTGCGCTGTTGACGGGGTCGCTGTGGGGCCGCCCGATGTGGGGCACCTACTGGGAGTGGGATGCCCGGCTGACCTCGGTGCTGATCCTGTTCCTGATGTATCTCGGCCTGATGGCGCTATGGCGCGCGGTCGAGGACCCATCGCGCGCCGCGCGCGCCGCTGCGGTGCTGACTCTGGTCGGCGCGATCAACATTCCGATCATCAAGTTCTCGGTGGACTGGTGGAACACGCTGCATCAGCCGGCCTCGGTGATCCGCATGGGCGGCTCGACGCTCGACCGCGCCTTCCTGATCCCCCTGCTGGTGATGGCGATCGGCTTCACGCTGCTGTTCCTCACCCTGCATATCGCGGCGATGCGAAACGAAATCCTGCGCCGCCGCGTCCGCACCCTGCAGATGCTGCAAGCCAGCAAATCGGCGTGACGTTATGACACTCGGTCCCTATGCCTCCTTCATCATCATGTCCTATGTCGCGGTCGCAACTGTGGTCGCGGCGCTCGTTATCTGGGTGATCGCCGACTACCGAAGCCAGAAAGCGCGTCTGCGCGACCTGGAGGCCGCCGGCGCGGTCAGGCGATCGGGACGCAGCGCGGCTGACGTCAAATGACGGATCCCGCAATTCCTGCCGGGCCGCCGAAACGACGCTGGCTGATGGCGCTGCCGCTCGCGGTCTTCGCCGCGCTGGCGCTGCTGTTCTGGTTCCGGCTCGGCGACAGCGACATCTCGCGAATCCCCTCGGCGCTGATCGGCCATCCCGCACCCAAAACCACGCTGCCTCCGCTGTCCGGTCTGGTCAGC
>JBIQHO010000347.1:0-3688 GCA_044508545.1 Bradyrhizobiaceae bacterium
CGCGGATGTCCTGGAAGTCTTCTTTTTAGGCGGTTTCTGTGACACAGCCTGCCGCGTGGAAACGCCACGCCCTGTTCGATGTTTTCACGGAAGCCCATCAGGGCCGTAAGCAGGTAAAACGCAGTCCAGCTCCGAAAACACCATCAGTATAGCGCATTTTCCGCAAAAATCAATGATTTAAACCCAACGAGCCGGGTCAGGACCGCTTTCGGTGATCCCGCCCGCAAACAAGGTTAAAGCCGGCACGCCTCCCGGCTCCGAGTTGCAGTAAAAACTGCCGTCCCGAAACCAAGTTCAGTCTCCGGAACCCGGAGCAGGAGAAAAATACTTCTCGAATTTACCTTCCACACCCTCGAAATCCTTGGCGTCCGCCGGGGCGTCCTTCTTTTGCGTGATGTTGGGCCAGCTTCTAGCGTACTCCGCGTTCAGCTCCAGCCACTTCTCCAGTCCCGGCTCGGAGTCGGGCTTGATGGCCTCAGCCGGACATTCCGGTTCGCAGACACCGCAATCGATGCACTCATCGGGATGAATGACGAGCATGTTCTCGCCTTCATAGAAGCAGTCGACAGGGCAAACTTCAACGCAGTCGGTGTATTTGCACTTAATGCAGGCATCGTTGACGACGTAAGTCATCCAGGGCTCCGGAAGGATCAGATTTGCAGGCTGGGGTACCGCAGGAACAGCGCTGCCGCAAGCCGTGGAAACGCGCTATATGCGGGTCAGCTTCTTCTGTCGACGACATCAGACACCTCGTCATAAAGCGCCCTGGCGGCAGTCGCATTGCCGCGCCGTTCGGCAAATCCGGTGACCCTGAGAATGCGGACGCCGCGGTCCAGCCCGACCGTGAGCACGTCACCGACCTTGAGGAAATGCCCCGGCGATTTCTCGCGCGCGCCGTTGACGCGAACATGGCCGGCCTCGACCAGCGCCGCCGCATGGGTCCGGCTCCTGACCACCCGCGCATGCCACAACCATTTGTCGAGACGCTGGCGCTCCAGGACTGCCAAATAGCTTCACACTTATCGCGTTTTAGACTGTTCGCCCGCTCAATCCTTGCGGCCGGAAAGCTGCTCCTTGAGCGCGGCCAGTTTCGCAAACGGCGAGTTCGGATCCAGCGCGCGCTCACGCTCGCGCGGTGCGCTGCTGGCGTAGGGGCGGTGCGACGGTCCGGCGTCGGAACGTCCCTCGCGGCCGCCCCCCTTGCGCGAGCCCTGAAACCGGCCCTTGTCCTGATCCTTGTCTCGGTCCCGATCCCGGCCCTTGCCTTGGAAGCGCTCGCGCGGTGGACGTCCCTTGCCCTCGCGCGACTCACGGCCGGGCGCACGCTCGCCCCCGGCGGACCCGGCTTCGGCTGGCGCATCGACGGATCGCCTGTGGCGTCCTCGCCCATGCCGCTCGCGTCCTTGCGTTCCCTCGCCCGCTGCGCCATCCGCGCCCGCAGGTTGTTGCGCGCCGTCCTGTCCCGCCTGATGCCGGCGATGGCGGCTGCGATCGTGGCGCGGGCGCCGGTCGGCAGGACGGCCGCCTGGCCGCCAGACCTCGACCATCGCGGGCTCGACGTCACTCGCGGCGACATCCGCAGCATTCGCGGCGGATGTCTCGCCTTCCGGCGCGCTCGCGGCATCGACGGTCCCCGATTCGGCCTGCGCGGCATCGGCTGCTGTCGGTCCAGGAGCATCGGAAACTGGTGAGACCGCGACGTCGGACAATACCGCCGCCGGCGTCTCCTCGGCCGCACCCGCGGCTTCGGTCGCTGTGGCGATCGCCTCCGACGAACCCGCATCCGCCGCTGGCGCCGGCTCCACAATCGATCCGGCATCGGACGCGCCGCCCGCGCTGTCCGCCGATTCCTGCCCTTCCGGCATGGCCTCCGGCGCAGCCGATTCCTCCGGTGCGCTCTCCAACACCTCGGCCGACGCCGCCTCCGCGCCCTCGGTCGCCGGAGCGGGCTCTGCAACGGGTGGAGACGTAACGGGTGGAGGCGCCGGGCAACGCTCCATGCGATAGCCCAGCGCGCACAGGATGGAGGCGAATTCCTCGCCGGCGGTGCCGACGAGCGACGTCATCGCCTGGGTCACGACGAAGCCGCGACCGTCGAACGCGCCAGCCGGCATCGCGCCGAGCGCACCTTTCCGCCACGCCAGCGCCGGCCGGATCAGATCGGCCAGCCGTTCGAGAATATCAACGCGGA
The DNA here is from genome assembly GCA_044508545.1 of Bradyrhizobiaceae bacterium. GTDB lineage: Bacteria > Pseudomonadota > Alphaproteobacteria > Rhizobiales > Xanthobacteraceae > Nitrobacter. Next base: position 2,192 of record JBIQHO010000347.1, read on the forward strand.
CCACCCGCTCGCCACATTGCCGATAACCGAGGGCACGATAGGCATCCTGACCGAGCAGCTTGTCGGCCGGAAACGAGGTGCGGCCGCTGGCAGCCAGATGTTGCGCGCTCGACAGCGCCGACAGATCGACATTGTCCTGCTTCTGCGCCCACAACAGCGAGGCCAGCGCACGCGCGGCCGGCTTGAGGAGCGCCGGGAAATAGATGTGATAGGCGCCGAAGCGCACGCCGTACTTGCGCAAGGACGCGCGCGACGGCTGATCGAGATCTTTCATCTCGGCGGCGATCTTCGACCGCTCCAGCACGCCGAGCGCCTCGATCAACTGGAACGCGATGCCGCGCGCGATGCCGATGACATCCTCGGCCTTGGTCAGTTCGAACAACGGTCCCAGCAATTTCTCGACGTGGGTCTTCAGCCACAGATCGAGCCGGGCCTGCACCGCATCGCGCGGCGCGCCGGTCAGCCGCTCGTCGGAAATGATCCGGATCCGCGGCCGCAGCACATCGTCGGCGGCGACCAGCCGCGCCACGGCATCGCCGGTCCAGCGGATGGTGCCGTCCGAGGTCAGCACGAACTGATCGTCCGGCGCGGCGGAGAGCTTTTCTGCGCGCGCTTCGATTTCGCCGGCCAGCGCCTTCTGCGCGATCGCCTGCAACGCCTTGGCTTCCGAGCCAGCTTCAGTCGCATCGGGCGCAAACGTAAAGCCGTCGAGACGGCCGATGACATGGCCCTCTACGATCACCTCGCCGGTCTTGCCGATTTCCGTATCCAACATCGTGTTTTCCCGCAGGCGGCGCATCAATACACTGGTCCGGCGATCAACGAAACGCTCAGTGAGCCTTTGGTGCAGCGCATCAGACAATTTATTTTCGACCTCGCGCGAAATTCCCTGCCAGTGATCGGGGTCGGCGAGCCAGTCCGGCCGATTGGCGACGAAGGTCCAGGTCCGGATTTGCGCAATCCGTCCCGACAAGGTGTCGATATCGCCGTCGGTGCGGTCGGCCTGCGCGACCTGAGCGGCGAACCAGTCGTCAGGAACGCGGCCCTTGCGCATCAGGAAGCCGAATAACGTCGTCACCAGTTCGGCATGGGCGGCCGGCGCGATCTTGCGGTAGTCCGGAATCTGGCAGGCGTCCCACAGTCTTTCCACCGCCGCGGTGCCTTGCGCCATGGCGCGCACCTCGACATCGCGCGCGGCGTGATCGAGCACGCGCAGATCCTCGGCGATCGGCGCGCGGGTGAGTGCCTCGTGCGACGGCGTCAGCGCCAGCGACACCTGCAAGGCGCCGAGCGAGGAGAAGTCGAGATCGGAATTGCGCCACTGCAGCGTCCTGACGGCCTCAAACGTGTGGTTCTGCAGCGCATTGACAAGTTCGGGCTCGAAGGGCGCGCAGCGTCCGGTGGTACCGAAGGTGCCGTTGCGGGTGGCGCGGCCGGCGCGGGCGGCGATCTGGGCGAATTCCGCCGGATTCAGCCTGCGAAACTGGTAGCCGTCAT
>JBIQHO010000348.1:0-3683 GCA_044508545.1 Bradyrhizobiaceae bacterium
TCACCGGGGGGCCGGCCTTTCCGGTCCTTACATCATCTCCGAGTTAGTCGCCGCTGTCCACGAGGTCAAGGCCCTGGCCCGTTCGAGAAGTCCGCGGCGAAAGTGACCGCACGCGGCGCGAAGGCTCGTCGCGGCAGCCTAGAGGATATCGACCGGCTCAAGGCGGTGGCTGGGGATTCCAACGATGTGATCCACGTCGCGCACAGGCAGAACCTGCTTCCGTCCGGCATCGACGCCGTACCCGACATCGATTTCCAAGACAGATCGCCTCCGCGAGTTTAAAACCAGGATCGTTGAGTTGAAATGCGAACAGCTTGGGAAGCGGCATCGGCCGCTTCCCAAGCTATCCAAACGTCAGCTTTTGATCGCGATGCGTTTCGCCTGCGACTGTGCTTTCGCCGTTTTCGGCAAGGTCACGGACAGGACGCCGTTCCTGAAGCGGGCGTCGATCCTGTCTTCCTCGATCTCGTAGCCGAGCGGGATGCGACGCTCGAAACGACCGTAATAGCGCTCCGAGAATTGCCGGCCCTTGTCCTCGGTCTCCGAACGCTTCTCGCCCCGCAGAGTCAGCACGCCATCATCGAGCAAGACCTCGATGTCCTTTTCTTCCATGCCGGGCACTTCGGCTGTCACCTTGATCTCTTTGTCGTTGTCGGAAATCTCGACGCTCGGCCAGTGCCCGCCGAAGGCGGATGCTCTGCCGAAGGAAGGCAGCCCACCATCGAAGCCGCGGAAAACGTCGTCGAACAGCCGGTTCACTTCGCGGTGCAGCGACAGGAACGGATCGCGCTCGCTGTCGCGGAAAAGGCTCGGGACGCGGCTCTCCTCGCGTCCCCAGGGAATAAGATCGCGTACGCTCATCGTCATTCTCCTTTCTATCGTCTTGGGCAAATCCTTTCCGGCGCCGGATTGCCTCAGGCAGCTTGTTTCTCAGTGGCCACCTTATCTGCGGCCTTGGCCTCGATGCGGGACCCCGCTTTGCCACTACCGATCTCGATCTTGCGCGGCTTCATCTCCTCGGGAATCTCGCGCTGTAGATCGATCGTCAGCAGGCCGTTGACGAGACCAGCTCCGGTCACCTTCACATGATCGGCAAGCTCGAAGCGGCGCTCGAACGGCCGCCCGGCAATGCCGCGATGCAGATAGTCGCCGTTGTCTTCCGCCGTTCTCTCGCCGGAGACGACAAGCATGTTGGGCTCGTGTACGATGCTTAGCTCTTCCTGGCCGAAGCCCGCCACCGCCATGGTGATGCGGTAGGCGTCTTCGCCTGTCCTGGCGATGTCGTAGGGCGGCCAGTTGTCGACGCTCGGCGTCCGGCTCGCGTTCTCCAGCAGGTCGAAAACACGATCGAAGCCGATGCTCGACCGATAAAGCGGGGAAAAATCGAATGCGGTTCTCATAGCCATATCCTCCATTGCTGAGCAACATGGGTACGAGGAGCGCCAAGGATGAGCGCTCCTTGACCTTGCCGACCCTAAAAGGGCGCCGGCGGATTCGATCTGGGAATTCGCTTTCCGCGCGTCAAGAGGTCGATCGCGGAACGTCCTTCGCCGACGCGCATTGTCTTGCCGTCGCCGGCGGGAATCTTCCGGTCAGCACCTTCCACATCAATGCGCAGGAGAGCGACCATGTCCATGACGCGGGAAGAGATCGTATCGGTCCTTGGGCCGACGGACGAAACGCTGGTCGCCGACATCCTGTCCACCGGCGCTTCCTTCGAGGAGTTGCGGGAAGCCTGGGTCTGGCTCAACGAGGACGAAGCGCTGATGGGCGAGGGACGGCCGCTGCCGGGCACGCGCGTCGCGGAACTGATCGACCTGCTGGACGCCGACGAGGACGATTGAGCGTTCCGGTGCCGGCATGAAGGTTCACGGTCTTGATGTTCTGCGCGGGGTTCCCATCTCCACGACAGGCGTGCATCGACAACGCCGTCCGATTGCTTGCTCGCAAAAGACGTCAAAAAGGAGGAAGTAATGAACGACGTTCGGTTTCCCGAACCTGTTACCCTCAAGTTTCCCAACGCTTCACGCAATGTCGCCAGCAGCTTCGAGGCGCTGGAGTGCCTGGACCAGCAGTGGCCCAAATGGGCGCGCGGGCGGAGCTGGCGCGTGGCGGAACGCGCCTGCCGGGATGCGCTAGACGGATGGCGCAGCGCACGCGACGCGCGCAAAGCCTTCCTCAAGGCGGCCAAACGGGCTGGATTGGTCCCGGCAGTGCGCGCTTCCCGCAAATCGCGTCCGGCACCGATGATCGACGGCCTGCGACCCGAACTGACCCTCAGTGGATGGCGATGACGCCGTCGACGGCCCGCCATTCCGACGGCTCGATGAGGCGATGGTGGGCGACGCGCACGGAGTGCAGCGCGCCCTCCAGTTCGCGTTCCCAATAACCGAGGAAGCCTTTCAGCTCCGGGAAGTGAGGGGCCAAATCATAGTCCTGCCAGAGGTAGAGTTGCAGCAGACTCGGGTGATCGGGAAGATGATAGTGGATTTCAGCCGTGGTCAGGCCGTAGCCTTCCATCTGCAGGCGGAATCCCCTGCTGACCGTGGTAGCCATATACGTCTCCTCTGCCTTGCGCCTCTATGCGTCCAGACAATCGAAGGTGCGTCGCCGACCGTCTGCGGCAGGCGAGGGCCCAGCCGTTCTGTCGAGCCGACATAGCGCGTCCATGATCGTGTCGAAGGAAACCGGTTGCTCGGCTCCCGGCGGTCGACGCAGCGCCGGAACGGATTCCACGGCGCAGGCGTCCGAGGCCCAGGACGACAGGATCGCACGCTTCTCCTGAATGTCGAGCGTGTCGTCCTTCAGGACGTCGTCGGGATGCCTGAAATGCCTCGCCGGCGACAACAGTCGGTCCAGCGCGAGGTCGGACGTTTCAGGAACGAGAGAGGGAATAATCGGTGTGGAATTCTGTCGGTCCATCTTGATCCTCCGTCTTTCCAAAAGCTCCTTTGCACGGTTTCGACTTCACAGCCTCGCCTATGGCGAAGCTTGGGATAATTTTGTTCGACCGTCTGGAAAATTCAAGCGGGAAATGCGCTGTTTCACTCCGATTAGCCGCGTGTTTTCATGGCACTAGCACTCATCTAGCGCGAGTGCCAAAATTTTTGCGCTAGCCTCTTGAAACCCGAAATCGCTGAAACTAGCTCGATAGGCGCGCGATGCCTGAAAGGGGGGCGCGCACCCCGTTCCGGTCCTGCCGGGCCGGTTCGGAGGGACCTCTCAAAATCTGTTTGTCCTGAAGGAGAACGATATGACGTTCCGTCCATTGCACGACCGTATCCTGGTCCGCCGCATCGAAGCCGATGAGAAAACCGCCGGCGGCATCATCATCCCCGACACCGCCAAGGAAAAGCCGCAGGAGGGCGAGGTCATCGCCGTCGGCGCCGGCGCACGCGACGAAAGCGGCAAACTCGTCGAACTCGACGTCAAGGTCGGCGACCGCATCCTGTTCGGCAAATGGTCCGGCACCGAGATCAAGCTGAATGGTGAGGACCTACTCATCATGAAGGAAAGTGACGTGATGGGCGTGATCGACCAGGCGGCCACGCTGAAGAAAGCGGCCTGATCGGCGCGAACCCGATATCAACCAGTCAACGAAAGCTGCCTATCGAAGGAGTGATCCAATGGCTGCCAAGGAAGTCAAATTCCATTCCGACGCCCGCGAGCGCATGCTGCGCGGC
>JBIQHO010000349.1:0-3657 GCA_044508545.1 Bradyrhizobiaceae bacterium
TGCAGGCGGCGCTCGCCGGCCAGGCGGCGGCCTTCCGTTCGCAAAGCTACTATCTCGACATCACGCCGTTCGGGAAGGACAAAGGGACATTCGTGGAAGCGATGGCGAACCGCCTCGGCATTTCTCCGCGCAATGTCGCGACCATCGGCGACATGCAGAACGATCTGGCCATGTTCGGCAAAAGCGGCATGTCTTTTGCCATGGGCAATGCCGACGACGAGGTGAAGGCGAAAGCAACCTGCGTCACCGACACCAATGAAAATGACGGCTTCGCAAAGGCGATCGACCGGATTATCGCCAGAGCATGATTCCGAAAAGTGGAAAGCGGTTTTCGGGAAAGATCATGCTCAATCAAAAAACAAGCGACGAGTCTGATTCAACGCAGTTGAAACAGATTCTATAGCGTTTTCGAGCGAAGTGGACACCGGTTCGCGTGAAGAAAACGCGTCAAATCAAGAACCGGAGTCTTTCACTGTTTCCATGAAACGGTGAAAGACTCAAACGGGTGAAACCGTTACGTCCTCGCCCGCTGCATCGCAGGTTTTCGCGCCGTGTTGAGATTGTGGATGGTGTTGACGAGCGCAATGTGCGTCAGCGCCTGCGGAAAATTTCCGGTCAGGCGGCGGGCAACCGTATCGTATTCCTCCGAGAGCAGCCCGAGATCGTTGGCCACGGCAGCCACCCGCTTCAGCAATATCTCGGCACGCTCGATATCGCCTCGCAGCACATAGGCGTCGGCGAGCCAGAGTGTGCAGGCCAGAAAGGCCCCTTCGATCGGCGGCTGTTCATCCGACACCGCGCGCGGGTCATGCCGGAGCACGAAACCATCCGGCATCAGATGTTTCTCGACCGCCGCCAGCAATCCTGCCACACGCGGATCGGACGGCGGCAGGAAGCCGACCGACGGAATCAGAAGCGTGCTGGCGTCGAGCAGTTTCGAGCCGTAGGATTCGACGAACGTGTTCTGCTCGTGATCGAAACCCTTCTCGCAGACATCGCGGTGAATGGTATCGCGCATTTCACGCCAGCGCTCGACCGGCGCGTCGAAGCCGTAATGTTCCACGCTCTTGACGCCGCGATCGAAAGCCACCCAGACCAGCACCTTCGACGAGACGTAGTGCTGGCCGGGACCTCGTCGCTCCCAGATGCCGGAGTCCGGCTCATTCCATATCTTGGCGAGATGCTCGAGCAGTTCGCATTCCAGCGCCCAGGTTGGCTCACTCAGCTTGAGGTTCGCCTCTCTCGACTGATGAAACACGTCCATCAGTTCGCCGTAGACGTCGAGCTGCAACTGCGCGTGAGCCGCATTGCCGATCCTGACCGGGCGCGCACCTTCATAACCGGGCAGCCAGTCGGCTTCCCATTCCGTCAACCGGCGCTGCCCGAGGATGCCATACATGATCTGCATGTCGGCAGGCGAGCCCGCGACAGAGCGCAGCAGCCAGTCGTGCCAGTCCGACGCCTCATCGTAATAGCCGCTGTTCATCAGCGCGAGCAGCGTGAAGGTTGCGTCGCGCAGCCAGCAGAAGCGGTAGTCCCAATTGCGCGCGCCGCCGAGCTTTTCCGGAAGCGAGGTGGTCGGCGCGGCGACGATGCCGCCGGACGGCGCGTAGATCATGGCCTTCAGCGCGACCAGCGATCGCATCGCGATATCGCGATAAGGCCCGTCATATTCGAACTTTCCGCACCACTCCTTCCAGAACGCCTCCGTCTCCTTCAGCGCTTCGGCCACATCGACCGGCGGGGGAATCTCGAAATGAGACGCGCCGTAGGCCATGACGAACGGAACCGTCTGCCCGGCGCTCACCTCGAAGTCGGCAACCGTGGTCATATCCTGGCCGCGGGTCTCGACGGGCGTGCGCAACACCAGCATGTCCGGCCCGCAAACCGCGAGCAGCGCCCTGTCCTCGGTGCGGCGAACCCAGGGAACGTTTATCCCGAAGCCAAACCGGATCACCAGATCCATGCGCATTTTCACCCGACCACGGTCGCACCGGACAAGCCGAACGATGTCAGAGGTCGTCCCGCGAGGCGGCATGAAATCGATCAGGGTCACGGCCCCGTCGGCGGTTTCAAACCGGGTCTCAAGGATGAGGCCGTCTCCGCGATAGTTGCGTGTCGAACGCTCGATCTCTCCCGCAGGCGCGATCCGCCAGTGACCGTTGCGCTCATCGCCCAGAAGAGCCGCAAAGCAGGCATCCGAATCAAAACACGGCCAGCAGAGCCAGTCGAGCGATCCGGTGCGATCCACGAGTGCGACCGTCTCGCCGTCACCGATGATTCCATAATCTTCGATATTGCTGGGCAATTGGCGAACTCGGCAGGCGGGCTGAAATAACTATAACGTTTTCGAGCGAAGTGGCTACCCGGCCCGCGTCAAGAAAAACGCATCAACAAAACATAGAGCGCCGCTTCCCGATCCATCAGACGCGGAAGCCGGCCAATATTCGCTACCTTATCCGGCGGTTGTTATTTGTGGACACAATTCGGTGTGAACGGAGCACGGTGCGGACATTGCCACCGGCGCAACGCCCGTAGCTATCCATGGCCGGCACGGCAAGCTGATGCCACCAGTCAGCGCCTGTAGCGGTTAGCGCGAGAATATGCCGGACGACTTTCCTGCACAAGCCGGCTGACCGGACTCTTGCGGGCGTCGCTGACCGTCCAGCCGCCCGGCTGGAGTTCTTCGAGAAAGACGGGTTCGGAGAAATAAAAGCCCTGCGCGTATCTGATCCTCGTTGCGGCTTGCAGATAAGCGAGTTCCTCGAAGGTCTCCACGCCTTCCGCGATCACCGTCATTCCCAACGCGTCGCTCAGAGACTCGATGGCCTTCAGGATGCCCTGGCTGCGCGGGCGCTTGTGGATATCGATAATGAACGAGCGGTCGATCTTGATTTCATCGGCCGTGATATCCGCGAGAGCCGACAGGGATGAACATCCGGTTCCGAAGTCGTCGATTGAAATTCCGACGCCAAGCCTCCGCAGGATCGGCAGGATTTCCGCCTGGAAACGGGTTTTCGCCACGAACGCATCCTCCGTGACCTCGACCATGAAACGCGCTGGGCAACCGGTCTTCTCAAGCGCCCGAGCGAAGGACGTCATGAACGCCACGTTGCCCGCCTGCTTGGCGGCGACATTGATGCTGATACCGGCGTCGGCGCCGAACGCATCGTCGATGAGATCGATGGACCTCATGATCTCGGCCAGCACCAGATGCGTCAATTCGTCGATCAGGCCAAGTTCGACCGCAAGATCGATGAACGTTCCGGGCGCCTGGATGATACCTTCGTCATCACGCAGCCGAACCAGCGCCTCGATACCTTTGATCTGGCTGGTCTTGATGTCGACCTTGGGCTGGAACGCGCAGCAGAAACGCCGGTCCAGAATCGCGAGCCGCAGCGACTGCTCGATTTCCATCCGGGCCAACGCCTCGCGCTGCATTCCGGAATTGAAAATGGCGGCCGCGCCTTTGGTTTCATTCTTGATGCGATACATCGCGGTATCGGCGTTCTGACGCAGCACCTCATAGCTTTCGCCGTGATCCGGATAGATGCTCACCCCGATGGAAGCGGATGCGAACAGCTCCGATCCATCGATAAAGAACGGCGCCTTGAGTCGCCGCAACAGGAACTCAATGTAATCGGCGACCTCGGCATC
>JBIQHO010000350.1:0-3656 GCA_044508545.1 Bradyrhizobiaceae bacterium
TCCAACGTCGGGATGCCTAAAGGGACAGGACCTGAAAAACTTAATGGCCCCAATAGGCGGCTTGGCGGGCCGGCGCAAGCCCATGACGCGGGCGGGCGCTCTGTGGTTGCACTCTCAAGCTGGCGCGCGGTCGCAAGAACACGGCACAGGCAAGGAAAAAGGCAGGGCCTGAGATCAAGTAATCCCAGTCCCAAGGTATCAGTTCCTTGTCGGAAAGATGGCAGCAAACCGCCGCGGCGGAACCTGACCAACCGCAGTCAACCGGCGTCCTCCCGCTCGAAAAATGACAGAACCTTTCCGGGTATCCGGCATTGCCCCAGTATCACCGCTCAACCCCTGGGTATCCATCGGTGATGAGAACGCCCAATCGCGCTCCCGCCTTTCCAGAAAGGAGCACGCCATGTTCAAGCGGCGGCGTTTCAAACAAGCAGAATCCCTTACCGACCGCCTCGCGGTGTTCGCCAAACTTATGCGAGAGCGAGCCGCTCTGATGCCACCTGGCACCGAAAAGACCGCCACGCTGGCGAAGGCCGATCAAGCCGACAGGGCGGCCAATATCGACCGATGGATCAGTTCGCTGGAATTGAAGCCGCCGGAGCGGGAGTCGCGGTAAAGACCCTGCTTCTCGGCAGGGCTTTATGACATCAGCGAAAGCGACCTGCTTCTATCGCTCTCGCCGGATCAACTGGTCTCCGAAAACTCACAATCGGCTATATTCTTCGTATCGCGATAATATCTCATCGTCGCATTCGCATGCCCAGGACCGGATCCCCTCCCGGTCCTTAACTCTCATTTGTCCTCGTCGATAATCGATGAGGCCGGCGGCCTGGAGCTGTTGGGCGACCGTCGTGACGCTGGTTCGACGCACCCCCATCATCTGACTCAGGAATTCCTGGGTGAGCGGAAATTCGTCCCCGACCAGATGCTGTATGCGGAGCAGCCACCTGCACATCCGTTGAAGGACCGTATGAACGGCGTTGCACGCGGCGGTCTGCTGCACCTGCGCGAGAAAGAACTGCTCGTAGCCGAGCGTGAATTTGCGAAGATCGGGCATGTCGAGAACGAATCGCGTGAAATCCGCCGAGGAGACGGACAGAACCTCGCCAGGCATCTGAACGGTCACCCGGTTCAGCGAGATTCGTTCGTCGAGCGCGTGGCTGGCTCCGAATACGCCATCGCGTCCCACCATCCCGGTCTCGATGGCGCCGCCGCCGGGCAAATCCACCACGAACGACAACAAGCCGCTCAAGGGAAAATAGACCTGGCCAATCGGCTCAAGGACGTTTGCGAGCGAACGGCCGACATCCAACTGCTGCTGCACCAGAACAGACCGAAGGCGATCCCGATCGGAAGGCTTCAGTTTCGACAAGACCAGATTTTGCAACATGGTGCCCGCCTTTCTGGCTGCGGGCGAAAGCACGACCGCTCAATTATCGGCGCCCATTGATCCTAAGCCAACAGATCATCACCCCGATCGTTCCAAAACCAACAGGTCGCGCCGAGTCGCTTACCGGTCAGACGCGCGTCGCCAGAACTTCCAAGTTTGTTAGCCAAGCATTTTTGCGCTTGGCCCAATCCTGAGGAAGTAGATGACCGAGTGTCCGCGCACCAAGCCGGCTGTTTCGCTAAGAGGCAGGCTCATGGCATTTGCACACGCTGCAAAAGAATTGGTTCTGGGGGCGTCGCCCGTTTCCGAAAGAGACGAAATACTTGAAGGCGCCACTACGGCCGAGATTGATTCCGAACTGGAAAAATGGGCGAATTCGAGAGAGCTGAAGCCGCCAGAATAAAAGCTCAAAGGGAAAACCCGCCGGAGCGGGATCTCTATGTCATGATGCAGAAGCCATCAGGACACAGCCGAATTGAGATGAGCTATTTCGCGTGCGGCCCCGCCCTTCGCCGTGTCTTGCTCATGCTTCCGCCTGACGCGGCGGCGACAGGCGGAAAGCATCAACTAGTCGGAGGCGAAAATGAAAAGGCAGGGCCTGAGAAACCCTGCCTTTTCCCTGTTCCGATCCGCCGATGCGGGTCTTCCCCACCCCTCCCCGCGTCACGGCCGGTCTTTGGTTCTGAGCCGCCCTGCCGATGTCTGCCGTCGCTGGCCCTTGGAGAAGCCCGCGATGTTGCCGACCCGGAGTTTCCTGTCGTCTTGAAGCAGGCCGATACTACCGCGATCCGGCAAAACCCCAACCCATTCCTTAATCCAGGGTTAACGCTGCCCGCCGTAGCCGGCGGGGCATACGGCGCGCAGGCCGCCGGACGACCGACGCGCAATGATTAACAGCGCCTTAAAATTCGTGCTTAACTTAACCTTAACGCCATAAAGTCGGGAGGAATCCGTATCCGGCATGGACGCTGCATTGTCTCCCCTGCGACAATGGAAAGGACGCCATGGACGTGTGAGGCCGGGACACTTCTGTCCCATCGCGGCCGGCCACGGGTCAGGTTCGGACGATGAAGCATCCAGCAAGCCGGAAATTCTTCGCATACTGGGACGAGAAGCGGGGCTGCGACGCAGCACCCGAGCGCTGCGAGCTCGACCCCGGTCCGGTGCGCGAGCTGATCGGCGACGTCTTCGTGCTGTCCTGCGAGACGCCTCCCGGCTACCCGTTCCGCCTCGCCGGCACCCGGGTCTGCGCGCTGCTGGGCCACGACCTCAAGGGTCAGGAATTTACCGGCCTGTTCGCGGCCGAAAGCCGCACCGATCTTGAAGACATCCTCGGCGCGGTGACGGAGGAGAAGCTCGCCGCTATCGCCGGCGTCAACGGCCTGACACCCGAGGGCCGGCGGGTACCCCTCGAACTGCTGCTGCTGCCGTTCAAGGCGCGGGTCCATATGCCCGTGAGCCTCACCGGCCTGCTGGTGCCGTTCGCTGACAGCGCGCAGGGCTTGACGGAGCTGACGCTGACGTCGTGGCGCTACATGGGACATCCGCCGCAGCGCTTCGCCCCGCGCGTTCTCAGAAAACTGGCGCTGGCGCGCGGGCTGATGGTCTACGAAGGGCTGATCTGACAAACCTCACCCGCCGCGGGCTGCCGGCGCCCGCGATAACGCCGCGTTAACCCTGAGCACCGTAGGGTTTCTCCATAGTCGTGACCCCGGCCCACCCGGTAGACGTATGGCTTTTGCGCAAAAACAGTCCGTCCATCCGGCCGCTCAAGAGCGGCGGCGCTTTCAGCGTGTGAAGGTTCACCTGCTCGGACGCTACATGCTGCCGGACCGGCGCGAGTATCCCTGCCAGGTCATCAACATGTCGCCCGGCGGACTGGCGATGCTGGCGCCCGGCATCGGCAATGTCGGCGACCGGGTGATCGCCTATCTCGATCACATCGGCCGGGTCGAGGGCAAGATCACCCGCATCATCAACAACGGCTTCGCCATGACGGTGGGCGCGACGCCGCGCAAGCGCGACAAACTCGCCGCGCAACTCACCTGGCTCGCCAATCGCGACATCCTCAACCTGCCGGAGGATCGGCGGCACGACCGTATCGTGCCGCGCAACCCGATCGCGATCCTGACGATGGAGGACGGCCAGCGCCTCACCTGCCGGATCATCGACCTGTCGCTGTCGGGGGCTGCGATCGGCGCCGAGCAGCGGCCGCCGGTCGGTTCGGCCGTTTCGCTCGGCCGGGTGCAGGCTCGCGTCGTCCGCCACC
>JBIQHO010000351.1:0-3633 GCA_044508545.1 Bradyrhizobiaceae bacterium
CGCACGGGCCGGTCGGGGGTGCTGCTCTACAGCCTGCCCGGCGACCTGCGCAGCCTCGGCAAGTCCTTGCCACTGGTTCGCTATCACTCGGAAAGCCCCATCGGCAACCGGATCGAAGTGCATCTGCGCCGGCAGGGGATCGAGTTGCCGCACTGGTGCGAGTTCGACAATGCAGACTCCGTGGTAGGGATGGTGGCCTCCGGCAAGGGTTGGACAGTCACCTCGCCTCTTCATGTGCTTCAGGGCGCGAGAGATTGGAGCAAGCTGCAGTGCCTTCCGTTACCCCGCCCCGGATTGTCGCGTGTCACAGTTGTCGTGTCGCGGCGCGGAGAGCTTCGCGGCCTGCCCTTCCGTGTCGCCGAACTCGCGAAGACGGTTGTGCGCGAAACAGCCGTCCCGATGCTTGTGGAGCACATGCCGTTCCTGAGCGCCGAGACGAAAGCCAATGGCGTGGTTCACCTGACCGCCCCCACCGCACCGCAGCAACTTCCGCTCCAGGAACAAAGGGCCGCTTCCAAGATCTCGGGCTGATCACTGTCCAGTGGCTCTGCAGGCCGACACACCAGCTATACTCACCGTCGGAACGTAACCGACTCCGTCCCCCGCAACAGGTGAAAGAAATTCACATCCTTCCGTAACCGTAGTTCATTGAGCAGGACTGACATTGAGGATTCCGCGAGCGGGTAATGCAACGCATCCGCCCGCATCTCGCGCCAGGCCTGTAGCGTCTTCGGCTTGTAATGGAATGCGATGATCAGTTCCTCGTCAGTGAGATGCGAACCGAACTCCTTGCGAGCACGCTCGACCAGTGGCGGCACATAATCGGCCGGCCGGCCCTTGATCGGCTCACCGCCATTCGCGACCTTGTCGTAAACGTCGGAGTTCATCGGCGCGGGATGCTCGCCATACCAGCCAAGCGCATAGTTACGCACCTCGGCCGGCACCACCTTGTAACGCTCCCCATGAAGGACGTTGAAGAGCGCCTGCACGCCGATGAACTGGGCCATTGGACTGACCATGATCGGGTAGCCGAGATCTTCGCGCACGCGCTGAATTTCTTCCAATAACGCATCGAAGGAAACATCGAGCTTCTGCGCCGCCATTTGGCTGCGCAAATTAGACATCATGCCGCCTGGCACCTGATGCCGATAGAGCGCCGGGTCATAAATCGCGCCGATCCCGGTCGGCTTGCCATGCTCTTTCGCGACCTTGCGGAAATAAGCTGCCTCCTGCTCCATCTTGTCGAGATCAAGCGGCACGTCGTACCCTTGGCGGAGAGCCTCATAGACGATGGTTTCGGTCGGGGGATTCGACGTGTTGTTCGCCAATGGCGAAATTGCCGAATGCATCACATCGATGCCGAGCGGCAGCGCGGCAATGGCGACCAGTGTCCCAAGGCCCGATGTACAATGGGTGTGGAAGTGGAGCTTGATCTTGTCGCCGATCGCCGCGCGGATCTTCGGCACCAGTTCGGTCGTGCGCTCAGGCGTAAGCAGGGCGCCGGAATCCTTGATCTGGACCGAATCCACGTCCATCGCCACCAGCTCCTTGGCTTTGGTAACGTAATATTCGTCCGTATGCACTGGGCTGATCGAGTAGACCAGCGATCCGATTGACTGAAGGCCATGTCGGCGCGCCGAGCGAATGGTCGATTCCATGTTCCGCGTATCGTTGAGGGCGTCGAACGCGTTTATGGCTGTCACGCCATGCTTGCCCAGCGTCTTGATCGTCAAGTCGGTGGCGTCGTCCGGGAAAATATCCCAACCTAGAATGTTGAGGCTGCGGATATAGCAGGCTTTTGCGCTTCCCGGCGTCAGCCGGTTGACCATCGCCAGCCGCTCCCATGGGTCCTCCGCAAGATAGTAAATGCAGGAATCAAAAACCGCCGCACCACCTAGCCCGATCACCGAATAGCCGACCTCGCCGATCGTGGCGGCGATCGGCTCGATCATCGCCGAGGTCATGCGGGTTGCCCAGAGAGACTGGTGACCATCGCGCAACGTCGTGTCCCAGAAATCGATCCGGCGTCGCGGTGTCGTCTTGGCCTTCTCGTCCTTCTTAGCCATGAAAGTGTCCTTCTCCGCCGACATCAGTGCTGCAGGTTGGCCTGCTCAAACCATCGCGTGTGATGCTTGCCCTCGCGAAACTCGGAATGTTCCAGGATTTTCAGCGCCGATGGGATGGTCGTGGTGACGCCCCTGATCTTCGTCGCCCGCAAGGCGCCAATGAGACGATCGATTGCCGCGTCCCGCGTCGGCGCCCAAGCGATCACCTTGGCGAGCATGGAGTCGTAAAACGGCGGGATGACCGTCCCTGTCTCGCACTGGGTATCAACACGAATTCCGGGGCCGCCGGGCAGAATTAATTCCTCGATCCGTCCGGGTGTCGGCGTGAAGTCCTGCGCCGGATCTTCGGCATTGATGCGGCACTCAATGGAATGGCCGCACAGCACCGGCGGTGATCCCGCAAAACTGATCGGCGCGCCACCTGCGATACGCAACTGTTCGACGACCAAGTCTATTCCGCTGACCATTTCAGTCACCGGATGCTCGACCTGAATTCGTGTATTCATTTCGATGAAGTAGAACCGGCCGGCCGCCAGATCGACGAGAAACTCGACTGTTCCTGCATTGCGATAAGATACGGCGCTGCAAAGTTTGATTGCAGCAGCGCATAGCTCTTCCCGCAGTTTCGGCGGCAACCCGGGCGACGGCGTTTCCTCGATCAATTTTTGATGCCGGCGCTGAACCGAGCAATCGCGCTCGCCGAGATGAAAATAGTCGTTCTTGCCGTCGCACAAGACCTGTACTTCGACATGGCGGGCGTTCTCGATGCATTTCTCGACATAGACGCGACCATCTCCGAATGCGCCACGCGCTTCGGTGATAGCTTTCAGCGCCTGCTGCTCGAAGTCCTCGGGACGATCGATCTTGGTCATTCCCCGGCCGCCACCGCCGGCTGCGGCCTTGATCATGACCGGATAACCGATCACCTCAGCAAATTGTGCCAATAGCGCCTTGTCAGTCGTCGCCTCACCCTCGCTGCCGGGAACGACCGGCACCCCGGCTTCGATCGCGCACTGCCGGGCTCTTGCCTTTTCCGCCATCAGGCTGATCGACTGCGGATCCGGCCCGACAAAAACGAGACCAGCCTTTTCACACCGGGCCGCGAACTCGCTGTTCTCAGCGAGAAAGCCATACCCGGGGTGAATCGCGTCCGCCCTCGTGAGGAGGGCAGCACCGATCACAGCGTCGGCGTTGAGATAGCTCTGTTTGGACGGCGAAGGACCGATGCAGACAAAGCGGTCGGCGGCACGAACGGCCATGGAGCCGATATCCGCCTCTGAGCACACCGCTACGCTTTCGATCTGCACCGCTCTGCAGGCCCGGACGATCCGCAACGCAATCTCGCCACGGTTAGCGATAAGAACACGTTTGAGCATAACAGTCCTTTGTATCCGGCAACGACTTAAGCCGGCTCGACCCACATTACGACGTCACCCTTTGTCACGAGGTGGCCGTCCTGCACGTCAATCCGCGCGATGCGTCCCGCTGCAGGCGCTTTGATCAAGTTCATAACCTTCATAACATCGATGATGCAGACGACCGATTCCTCGCTCACCGTCGCTCCCGG
>JBIQHO010000352.1:0-3542 GCA_044508545.1 Bradyrhizobiaceae bacterium
TGCGCTATCCGACCCCCAACGCGAACACCTCCTGGAGTCTCACTCCGCTCGACAAGGGACTGGGCAACATCACGCCGTCAGGACTGCATTTCGAGCGTCATCACGGCGGGATCCCGACGATCGATCCGGCCCGGCACAACTTGCTGATCCACGGCATGGTGGATCGGCCGATGACGTTCTCGATGGCCGACATCAAGCGGCTGCCTTCGGTGACGCGCAAGCATTTCATCGAGTGTTCCGGCAACGGCCTGACGGAGTGGAACAAGCCGACGATGAAGACCGTGCAGGGAACGCACGGGCTGCTCAGCACGTCCGAATGGACCGGCGTTCAGTTCGCGACGTTCGCGCGCGAGACCGGATTGAAGGAAGGTGCAGCCTGGGTGCTTGCGGAAGGCGCCGACGCCGCGGTCATGACGCGCAGCATTCCGATGGAAAAAATGCTGAAGGACGCACTCATCGTCTACGGGCAGAACGGTGAAGCGATCCGCCCCGAACAGGGTTATCCCTTGCGGCTTCTGCTTCCCGGCTATGAGGGAAACACCCATATCAAATGGCTGCGGAGGCTGGAGGTCAGCGACAAGCCGTTCATGACGCGCGAGGAGACCTCCAAGTACACCGATCTTCTCGGAGATGGCAAGGCGCGCATCTTCACGCTCGACATGGAGGCGAAGTCGGTCATCACGTTTCCGTCCGGCGACATGAAACTGCCGGGTCCGGGATTCTACAACATCACGGGCCTTGCATGGACAGGGCGCGGGCGGATCCAGTCTGTCGATGTCTCGCTCGATTCAGGAAAGACCTGGTACCCGGCGCGCCTGGAATCACTTCCCGAGCCGATGTGCACGGTGCGTTTCAGCTTCCCATGGATGTGGGACGGCAAGGCTGCGGTGCTGCAGAGCCGCTGCATCGATGAGACCGGTTATGTCCAGCCCACTCTCAAGCAACTCATCGCGATCCGCGGTGATAACGGGCCGTTCGGTTCGGTCTATCACCTCAACGCGATCCAGAGCTGGGCCGTCAGCGAGGCGGGAGATGTGACCAATGTCCATGCGTAGGAAATATCTCGCTCTTGCGATCGGCATTTGCCTGTTCTCCGGCGGCGCGAGCGCCCAATCGAGGATCGATCACTTCGGATTCGGCCGGGATGCGACCGCGGATGAGATGGCCAGGTATTTCGCGATCCCGCCGTCGGGCGCGGGACTTCCCGCGGGGAGCGGCACGGCAAAAGCAGGCGCGGCCATTTTTGCCAATACCTGCGCCGCCTGTCATGGCGACAAGCTGCAGGGAAATCCGGCCAAGGGCATAGGCGGTGATCGTCTGATCGGCGGGCGGGGCACGCTCGCAAGCAAGACGCCGGTGAAGACCGTCGAAAGCTACTGGCCATACTCAACGACGCTGTTCGATTACATCAAGCGCGCGATGCCGTTCAATGCGCCCGGTTCGCTCAAGGACGACGAGGTGTATGCGCTGGTCGCCTACATTTTGTCGGAAGCCAAGATCATCAAACCGAACGAGACCATGGATGCGAAGACCTTGCCGAAGGTAGAGATGCCCAACAGGGACGGCTTTGTCCCTGACCCCCGGCCCGAGCTTCAACTCTACAGATGAACTCAGGCAATATCCGCGATGTGTGCTTACACGTCGCGCGCGTTTGAGAACGCAAAGCTGGTCACGCGGCGAGTATTCTCGTCGAGGATCAGCGTGCGGGTGATCGGCGGCTCGGCGCGCTGGGCGCAGTTCTCGCGCTCGCACAGCCGGCAGTTGACGCCGATCGGCGTGCCTTCGGCGTTGTCGAGATCCATGCCTGCGGCATAGACCAGCCTTGATGCGTGTCTGATTTCGCAACCCAGGCCGATGGCGAAGCGCGGCTGCGCCTGCGGATGCGGCGCGACGGGGCGGCGCACCATCTGCGCGATCGAGAAGTAGCGGCTGCCGTCCGGCAGTTCGATCACCTGTTTCAACAGACGATCGGGCGTGTCGAAGGTGGAGTGGACGTTCCACAAGGGGCAGGTGCCGCCGAATTTCGAGAACGGAAACGTGCCGGACGAGAAGCGCTTGGAGACGTTGCCGGCGTTGTCGACGCGCAGCATGAAGAACGGCACGCCGCGCGCGTTCGGCCGTTGCAGCGTAGTCAGGCGATGACACACCTGTTCGAAGCTGGTGTTGAATCGCTGAGCCAGAACGTGGATGTCGTAGCCGAGCGATTCCGCGGCCGCGTGGAAGGCCTGGTAGGGCATCAGCACGCAACCGGCGAAATAGTTCGCGAGCGTGATGCGGTAGAGCCGCCGCGAGGTGTCGTCGAGCGCGCCGGCGCGCGCGATGATCGCATCAAAGGCGGGCGTGCATTCAGCGAGTCCGATCTGGAACGCGAGCTGGAACGCGCGGCCGGGTCCGTCCACCAGTTCTGAGATCAGAAGCTGGCGGCGGTGACGATCGAAACGGCGCAGCGTCTCGCGCATGACATCCACGGGCATGATGCGCGTCTGAATCGAATGCTTTTCCCGTAACCGCGCGCCCAGCGCCGCGAATACATCCTGCGCCGGTGCGTTGATCTCGTCGCGCAGGGTTTCCGCCACCTGTTCGAGTTCGGGAAAATAGTTGCGGTTAGCCTCGATCATGTCGCGCACCCGCTCGATCGGGTTGGCTTCGAAGCGTGCCCCCGCATTCTCATCGCGGTCGGCGAACTGCGCGGCGGCCAGCGTCTCGCCTCGCCTTGCCTCGGTGTAGGCGGCGTAGAGGCGCTGCAGCGCGTGGGTCACGCCGGGGCACAACTCGGCGAGATCGCGCAGTTCCTGCTTCGGAATGTCGATCCGCCGAAACAGCGGATCGGAAAACACCTCGTTCAGTTCGGCGAAGAAGCGGTCCTCGTCGGCGGTTGCGAGGTCGCGCAGATCGAGGTCGTAGGTTTCCGCGAGACGAAGCAGGATCTGCGCGGTGACCGGGCGCTGGTTGCGCTCGATCAGGTTGACGTAGCTCGGGGAGATGCCGAGTCCCTCCGCCATCTGGGTCTGTGACAGGCCGAGCTGTTGCCGGATACGCCGGAACCGCGGGCCGACGAAGAGTTTTTTGCCCGAAACCGCTGCCATTTTGACGTCCGTTTATGACAATAATTACAAAATAACATATGTGACAAAAATATATGTTACATGACATCATCATTTGAGATCAAGACATCTATACGGATTGATTTGATTGGCGTTTATCTAGAACCACGTTTTGCAACGCAATGTCATGAATGTGGCACTGGAGATAGTGATGCCAAAGACGTTTGAGCAGCTCGTTCCCGCCCCCAAGGGTCGTTTTGAGGGAATCAGCCGTCCCTACACCCCTGAGGAGGTCGAGCGGCTGCGCGGCTCGGTGGAGATCAAGTACACGCTGGCCGAAAAGGGCGCGAACCGGCTGTGGAAGCAACTCAACGAGATGCCCTACGTGAATTCGCTCGGCGCCGTCACCGGCAACCAGGCGATGCAGCAGGCGCGCGCCGGCCTGCCCGCGATCTATCTCTCCGGCTGGCAGGTCGCCGCCGACGCCAACACCGCCGG
>JBIQHO010000353.1:0-3580 GCA_044508545.1 Bradyrhizobiaceae bacterium
GTCGCGCAGCAGCGAAGTGATCCACGCCGGCATCTACTATTCCGCCGGCAGCCTGATGGCGCGGACCTGCGTCAGCGGCCGTCGCGCGCTTTACGACTACTGCCGCGAATACGGCATTCCGCACAGCAATTGCGGCAAGCTGATCGTCGCGACGAGCGAGCAGGAGGCCGGCCGGTTGCAGTCCATCAGGGCGCGCGCCGAGGCCAATGGCGTCGAAGGCATGCAATCGCTAAGCGGCGCTGAGGCCTGCGCGCTCGAGCCGGCGCTTCAATGCGTCGCCGCGCTGCTGTCTCCCTCGACAGGAGTTATCGACAGCCACGCCTACATGCTGGCATTGCGAGGCGATGCCGAGCGCGACGGCGCGGTGTTCGCTTTCCTGACGCCGCTGTTGCGCGCAAGGGCGACACCCCAAGGACTGGAAATCGAAACCGGCGGCGACATGCCGATGACGCTCGCTTGCGATCTCATGATCAATGCGGCCGGCCTTGGCGCGCCGGCCGTGGCGCGCAGCATCGACGGCATGCCGGTGGATCGCATTCCGCAGGCTTACCTCGCCAAGGGCAACTATTTCAGTTGCAGCGCGCGCGCGCCGTTTTCGCGCTTGATCTATCCGGTGCCGGAGCCCGGCGGCCTTGGCGTGCATCTGACGCTCGACCTCGCGGGGCAGGCGCGTTTCGGTCCCGACGTGGAATGGATCGACAGCCCGGACTATGCCGTCGACCCGGCGCGGGCGGAGCGGTTTTATCCAGCGATCCGGCGCTACTGGCCAGACCTGCCGGACGACGCCCTGCTCCCGGCCTATTCAGGAATCCGGCCGAAGATCGTTCCGCCGGCGGTCGCCGTGCAGGACTTCGTCATCGAGGGACAAACCGAGCACGGCGTGGCCGGGCTGATCAACCTGTTCGGAATCGAATCGCCCGGCCTCACGGCATCGCTTGCGATCGCGGACCACGTCGCCGCGCTGGCGGAGGCGTAGACCGACAAAACCGGCCCTACGCCGATTCTCCACGCCACCGGCGGCGATCAATCGGCGTCGCAGAGGCCGCGGATCCCCCGAAAACCGGACGGATTTTAGTGGAGGGTCTCGACCGCGGAGAGTTTCAGTCTTTCGATCTCGTCCTTGAGCATCAGTTTCCGGCGCTTCAATTCGGCAATCCTCAGGTCGTCTGTGGAAAGATGCCTGAGAGCATCGTGCAATTCGCCTTCCAGGATACGATGTTTCCGCTCCAGTTCAGCGAGATGCGCCTGAATTGCCATTCGAACCTCCTCGGTAGGTTTCAACCTCAGATTCGCTCCGAAATCATAAGTTTACATGAACCCCGACGGCTGTCGATGGGGCAGAAAAGCACATCGATCATATTTGCGGGATTCGGGAACGAACCGTGAGGGTGGACCTGCGGGCGGCTTGCGTGGCGCGCGGGCAAGGACAATAATTCACCTGGAGCGGGATGAGGAAAAGTAGTGTGGTGCGGTTTCCCGACCGCATCCCGCTCCTCAAGTAATGGAATCGATCGCGTTCATGATTTTGGGTCGGCTCGATCCAGAATCATCGCGATCCGGCTTTAACCTCCAACTTTTCGCAACTCTTCACGATTTAACCCATGACCGACGAAGAAGAGCGCGAACTCGGAGCTGAGCTCGCCCGGCTTTACCAGGAACACCGCGATCTCGACGCCGCCATCGATGCCCTGCATCAATCGCCCGCGCCCGATTTGCTGCGCCTGCAGCGGCTGAAGAAGCGCAAGCTGCAGTTGCGGGACCGCATCGCCTTCATCGAAGACCAGATCACGCCGGACATCATCGCCTGAAGACCGCGCTTGCCGCCCGCCGATCCGGCCTCCTCTCAACCGCCCCGCCGCTGCGCCTTGCGGACGTACATCGCGCAGTCGGCCTGCTCCAGCGCCGTGCCGGCGTCGGCATGCGGCCCGAGAATGGCTACCCCGATCGACGCGCCGGTGCTGATCGCTCGCCCCCCGAACGTCAGCGCCAACCCGTCGATGGTCTCTTCCAGAGCCGACGCCTTGGCCCTGGCGTCGGTCTCGCTGAGATTCCACAACAGCAGCGCGAACTCGTCGCCGCCGAGCCGGCCGATCAGGTCGGAGGATCGCACGTGCAGCGACAGCGCCGCGACGACGGCCTTCAGCACCGCATCTCCGGCCGCATGCCCCAACGCATCGTTGATCGGCTTCAGGCGATCGACGTCGAGCACGAACAGCGCCCCGTTCGCTTGATAGCGCCGGATATAGGCGACCGAGCGGCGCAGCTCGCGTTCGAAGCCCCGGCGATTGAGGACGCCCAGGAGAAAATCGGTGTCCGCGGACGCCTCCAGATCCGCGATCCGCGCCTGCGCGGCCGCAAGCTGGGTCTTGAGGCGACGGATGGTGGCCTTGGCTTCGGTCGCGACGTCACGCTGTGGCACCGTCGGGCGCTTCGGTGCGAGCGCGACCGGCGCGGTCTTGCGGCGGCTTGCCTTGCGTTTCGCAGCGGTCGAAGCCGACGCTTTCGAGGTCTTTTTCATCGCCACAAGGCTTGCCGTCGTTCACCAAGACGGGATAGTTCAGTCCCCACCGCTTGCCCCGTCAAGGCACCCTCCTATAATCCGCACCATGTTTTTTCCGGATTCCTGAAAGAAATAAAATAAATAAATGACCGCCGCCGTCGCCATCATCATGGGAAGCCAGTCGGACTGGGAAACCATGCGTCACGCCGCGGACACGCTGGCTGCGCTCGGCGTCGCGAGCGAGACGCGAATCGTGTCCGCACACCGGACGCCGGAACGACTATACGCATTCGCCAGGGGCGCGAAGGCCGAGGGGTTCAAGGTCATCATCGCGGGCGCGGGCGGCGCCGCCCACCTGCCCGGCATGACGGCGTCGCTGACCGAACTGCCGGTGCTCGGCGTGCCCGTGGAATCAAAAACGCTGGCCGGGGTCGACTCGCTGTATTCGATCGTGCAGATGCCGGCGGGAATTCCGGTGGGTACGCTTGCGATCGGCAAGGCCGGCGCCATCAATGCGGCGCTGCTGGCGGCGAGCGTGCTCGCGCTCGGCGACGCGGCGCTGGCCGGACGCCTCGCCGCATGGCGCAAGCAGCAGACCGATGCGGTCGGCGAGCGCCCGGAGGAATCGGCGTGAACGCTCCTCGGCAGGTGACGCTCAAGCCGGGCGATACCATCGGCATTCTCGGCGGCGGCCAACTCGGCCGGATGCTGGCGCTGGCTGCGGCGCGTCTCGGCCTCAAGTGCCAGGTGTTCTCGCCGGATCCGGACTCGCCGGCGTTCGACGTCGTGCAAAACGCCACCTGCGCCGAGTACGCCGACGTCGAGGCGCTGGAATTGTTCGCAGCCGACGTCGACGTCGTCACCTATGAATTCGAGAATATCCCGGCCGCGACCGCGATGGTGCTGGCCGCGCGTCGGCCGGTGCTACCGGATTATCACGTTCTGGAGACGGTTCAGGACCGGCTGCTGGAGAAGAATTTCATCTCCGGGCTGAATATCCGCACCGCGGCCTATGCCGACGTCACATCCCCGCAGACGTTATGTGACGCAATCGAAGTCATCGGACTGCCGGCGCTGATC
>JBIQHO010000354.1:0-3567 GCA_044508545.1 Bradyrhizobiaceae bacterium
CCATGCGCTAAAGGCAGACGCGCCGATAATGTCGGCTGGTTTCCCTCTGCACACACTTTGTGGAGTGCAAACTGAGTCTCGACCTGGTCGTCAAAAAACTGCGGCTATTGTTTCTTGTTGGCCTGCCGCGCCGCGAAAGAAAATCGCGGCGCACAATGACATGATCGCTTCGACGCGATACAGAAGCAAGCGAGCCTCGTCGATTGAAAAGCTGACGGGACTGTTTCCGCCCTCAGCGCATGCTCGCCGCATTAGCAATGATGGATTATCGTCAAGCGTGCAAATGGAGTTGAAGCGAAACCCGAGGACGCATAGTATAAAGAACTCTCTGCTTGGCCTCATTCAATAACATCAACAACATCCGGGATAACGCCTTAGAATGCACGCTCTATTGAGAATCGTCGGGGTTATTACCCTGGTCGCCGGACTGGGCTTCATGGGACAGGGCTTCCGGTTTTACAACCTTCCCGCCGATAGCATCCTCGTCAGGCATACCGAGTGGGTCTATTACGGCGCGGGAATGGCCGTTGTGGGCTTCTTGCTCATCATTTTCTCGCGGCCCTCTGAGGAGCCGTAGAAATCCGGAGTGTCGCGCGGGCAGGTCGATGGCATCCGCCATCGTCCTTCCGGCGACGGTCTCGGCGTCGTCGTTACCCGTGTAATGTCTATGCCCAAGACCGTTATTAGGTGAGGCACACTCGGAATGCCAGCATCACCTGCGGCTGAACGCGAATGCTGAGCTTCCTTAAGAATGCTTACGACTAAGGTGCGCGCCCAGCGCAGGTCGAGACGTCGGAATTCGATACTTGCTGACGGCCAACCGGAGTCTCCGGCGATGGCGAGCGCGCTATCTTCCTTGGACGGATATGCGGCTTCTTCGAACGATCCTGATTACATCGAGCGGTCAGCAGTTTCGTGATGGCAGGAAAAGCCTGTCGAATTCCGCAGCTAGAGCTAGAGCGTTTTCGAGCGAAGTTATATCGGTTCGCGTGAAGAAAACGCGTCGGATCAAACTCACAGAGCCACGCTTCTGAATCCATCTGGTCTAGCTCTTTGAGCTGAGCCTTTGGCCGCTCTTATTGCTGTTCAAATGGCGCGGCGTATGTGGTCGTCGTGCTTCCATGGAGCATCTTCCTGGAATGCGAGGTCGGATTGGCTGTGTGGCCGACACCCGGATCTGTCGTCGAGTCTGATTATTACAGCGCTTTCGGGCGAAACGTGTTCTCGGGCTACCGGTTCGCGCGACGAAAACGTGTCAAAATCAAAACGAGAGCTTCACCGTTTCCGTGAAACCGTGAAGCTCTCGGCCGTTCACAATATCAGTCGACTATGGGCATTGCTCACATCAGGCGATGCAGCTCTGGAATCCTTCGGCGATTTTCTCTTCCGGCAGGTTGCGGCCTATGAAGACCATGCGGCTTTCGCGCTTCTCATCCTCTTTCCAGGGGCGCTGATGGTCGCCGTCCAGAATCATATGCACGCCCTGGAATACGAAGCGCCGATCCTCGTCCTTGAACGCTAGGATGCCCTTGCTTCGCAAAATGTTCGGACCCTCGACCTGTACCAGATCCTCGATCCAGGCAAAAAACTTATCCGCGTCCAGCGGCTTGTCGGTCCGGAACGAAAGCGATTGCATCTCCTCGTCGTGATAGTGCTTGAGGCCGCCGTTGTGTTCTTCGTGCTTGTGATCGTGATGGTCATGATCATGATGGTGGTCATCGCCGTGGTCGTGGTGATGATCGTGGCCATGGTCATGATCGTGGCTGTGGTCCTTGGCTTCGAGGAAAGCCGGTTCGAAATCGAGAATGCGGTCGAGGTCGAAGGCATTGCGCTCCAGAATCTCGTTGAGCGGGATCTGCGCCCGCTGGGTTCTGTGCAGCTTTGCGTAAGGATTGATGCCGCGGATGCGCGCTTCGATCTCGCTGAGTTCATCGGGCGAGACGAGATCGGTTTTGTTGATCAGGATCACGTCGGCGAAGGCGATCTGGTTCTTGGCTTCGGGAGCATCCTTGAGCCTGTCGTTGAGCCACTTGGCGTCGGTGACGGTGACGACCGCGTCGAGCTTGGTTTTATTTCCAACGTTCTCGTCGACGAAGAAGGTCTGTGCCACCGGCGCCGGATCAGCGAGCCCCGTCGTCTCCACGATGATGGCGTCGAATTTGCCGTTCTTTTTCATCAGGTCGGCAAGAATGCGCATGAGATCGCCGCGCACGGTGCAGCAGATGCAACCGTTGTTCATCTCGAACACTTCCTCGTCGGCGCCGACGACGAGGTCGTTATCGATGCCGATTTCGCCGAATTCATTGACGATGACGGCGTATTTCTTGCCGTGCTCCTCCGAGAGGATGCGATTAAGCAGTGTGGTCTTGCCGGCGCCGAGATAGCCTGTCAGCACGGTGACCGGGATTTTTTCAGTCATTTGGTTCCTCCGCTGGTCCAGCTATATAGGCATCCAGCCGTTTTGCATCAATTGCCGCGAGGACTCGCTCTCCGGCGCCGAGCTTGACGGCTGTCGCAGCCGCCTGACCTGGTTATCGCTCTGTTTTGTTATCGCTCTGTGTTCTGCTTCGCCGCATCCGGCTGGGCGTCGTCCGCCTCCCGCGTCAGCAGACCGGCGCCCAATAACCCGGCGATGAAAATGTCCGGGCTCATGGTCGAGACGTGAATTCCTTCCTGGAACATGCGATCGGCAACCGCTTCCATATAGGCATGATCGCTGAGGTTCTGCTCGTTCCAGCTTGACTCGCGCAGACGGGTGATTGCTTCAGCCGATGAGGCGGCCTCGATCAACAGCCCCTGATTGGTACGGTATCGCATTGGTATTCTCTCCTTAGGCCGCCATCTCAGCGTCTTCAGTATTTGGGCCACCGCTTGTTCATGACGCGATCAGGGTAGGGGTGGGTGCACGGGACCTGTTCGAATAGCGGCGGATTTCGCTGTTGCCAATCCGGGCCGTTCGTCCCGATACCTCGCCCGCCGGTAGTTCGCTTCAGCCGTTGCTATGAAGAATTTTCGACCCTGTCGACTGAAATATGGCTTCCGCCCCTCGCCGCTGGCGAGGGACGTTGCGCCTCAGGCACCGTTTGCAACGACATGGTGAAGATCGCGCCGGGAGCGAGCCGCCCATAGACGAGGTCGATGACAACCGTCTACCGCGCATCCGGATCAATCGGCAAGTACGACCATTTCGCCGTCGATGACCTGATATTCGGCCAGAAGCTCCGGACTGGCTTCCGAATCGACCGTAATTTCCGCGTCAGGAAGGCACTCCTTGACCGCCCGGATCGCCGCTGCCTGGTCGGCGATGGCGACAAGGATGAATTCGTGGCGCAATGCACCACTGGCCCCTCTGCCGGGTCTTACGGAACTGATTTTCCAACCTTTCAGCATAGCTTCCTATGGCATGGATTCCTGCCCGCGTACATAAGCGATTTTGACGATCGTTGCTCGTTCTGCGCCGCCTTGCCTTGCAGCTTTTGGTTTCAAGAACGACGAATTCCCAATCGACAGCCGCTGTCCATTGCGGTGCAGCATCGGACAACTGTCCCTGTACAAGTCACTGTGCTG
>JBIQHO010000355.1:0-3490 GCA_044508545.1 Bradyrhizobiaceae bacterium
TGGCCGTTTTCTCGGCGGCGTGCAGGGCGGCGCGGATTATCAGTTCGCGAACAACTGGGTGCTCGGCCTCGAAGCCGAATATAGCTGGCTCGCCAGCGCCAATAGCGATCTGGCATTCCCGGGCGGGAGCATCGTGACCGGCAATGACCGCGGTCTCGGCTCGGTGACCGGCCGGCTCGGCTACGCCTGGGGGCCGGCGCTGCTATACGCCAAAGGCGGTTATGCGTTCCGCGACAGCAAGCTTGGCATCACCGATGCCGCGGGCGTGCCGCAGGATTTCGCAACCACCGGCAATCGGGACAACGGCTACACCGTCGGCGCCGGTCTCGAATACATGTTCGCGCCGAACTGGTCCGCCAAGGTGGAGTATCAGTATTACAATTTCGGCAAGACGACGTTTGCCGCGGGCTCGCCTCCGGATGTCGTCGGAACGAGCTTTCGTAACGACGAGCATACCGTCAAGGCCGGCGTGAACTATCGCTTCGGCTGGGGCGGCCCGGCGGCCCCTCATTATTGAGATCGCAAGATTGCGGTCGCAGGCAGGTCGGCACACGCCGGATCGGATGAAATCAGACAGAAAGGCCGGCTTCGCGCCGGCCTTTCTTTTTTGCTCTTTTTTGCGTGTGCAAGTCTCGCAACCCCGTGGCCACGCACCAGCAATCAGATGCGGTCGACCCTTAGAAACAGCGTCCAGATCACCAGCAGCAGAGTTGCAATCGCCAGCCAGTGCGGATGGACACAGAATATCGTGCCGTAATAGCACAGTTGATCGGCGCCGATGCCGTAGTTGCTAGCGCCATAGAATACCAGCGTCGCCAGCGCCATCATGGCGGTCACGAATACCATCGGATACTCCCGATGTTGCCGGCGCAATCGAATTTTCTCGCGGGAATTCGCTGGGCCGTTTTTGTCCGGAAAAACTCTAGAGAGTCCCCGTGAAACAAGCGTAAATCGATGCCTCCGTTTTTCTGCGAACGGTGCGGTATTTTGTTGCCGTCGTGACCGGCGCAGCCAGTCGCTATCCAACCGGGACGACGAAAGAAGGGGACGCTTGTCGGGATTTTGGGGCAGGCGGCCGGCTGCTTATCCATGCAGCAGGACGAGGGCGCGCCGCCGACGAGCGCCGCGCCGAAAATCGCAATGGCCAGGATCATGCCAAGGCGGCGGGGTTTGCCGCCCGCCGGGGTTTCGCCCATCAGCCGCTGGGCCGCCTCGTAAGCCGCTCTGTTCTCCGGGTCATGGTCAAGCCACTCTTCAAACGCACGGGATTCGTGCGCGCTTTGGTTGACGTCGCGGTTTTTCAGCACCCAAGAAGCTGCCTGTTGCTGTCGTTCGCTGCTCGCTTGCGGTGGTTGGCTGGTTGCCATCGTGACCTCCAATCGGCCGTTGCGTCCCGTCATGGAGATGATCCTCCTCGGCAGGCCGCATACTCAATAGCGGGGAGGCGACCGAAGGCAATACGCGAGTGTCGCCGCGATGGCCGGCAGCCATGCTGGCGGGATCGCGAACTGTCGCGATCTCTGCCATCTCCTGCAAGTCCACGCCCGTCCTGTCAAAAAGCCACCTCGATGCATTTTAGGGCTGACGCCGCGTTTTGCGTTCGCTATAGAGGCACCGCGCTAGGAGTGTAGCTCAATTGGTAGAGCACCGGTCTCCAAAACCGGGGGTCGCAGGTTCGAGCCCTGCCACTCCTGCCAGCCGATCTCCTGCCAGCGATCTCCTGCCGGCCAATCTATAGAGATATCCGTGCCTTGCGACCGTTACCGCAGCACGTTTCCAACTGGCGGGCGGTCAACCGCGCCCTTGACCTTTCCACCCGGCGGCAGTAGATAGCGGCACCTGTTGTCGGCCCGATCGACGGATATCCGACGCAGCTTTGAATTTCCCGGACAGTCGAGCCCCGCTGGGCGACTACCCTCACACAGGAGGGGTGGGCGCGCGAGAGGGGCTGTCCGGATATCCAGATCGGCAAACGAGCGCGGATTATCGACGATGGCTTTCAGCCCGTTCAAATTCCTGCAGGAAGTGCGCACCGAGACCGCGAAGGTCACCTGGCCGTCGCGCCGGGAGACCACGGTCACGACGATCATGGTGTTTCTGATGGTGGCGCTGGCGTCGATCTTCTTCTTCTTCACGGATCAGTTAATCCGTTTTTTCATCACGTTCGTCCTCAGCCTTCATTAAAGACGCGAACGACACGCGCACGGAACTGAACCATGAGCATGCGCTGGTATATCGTCCACGCCTATTCGAATTTCGAAAAGAAGGTCTCGGAATCGATCCGCGAGCAGGCCAAGCAGCGCGGGCTTGAGGACCTTTTCGAGCAGGTGCTGGTGCCGACCGAGAAGGTCACGGAAGTCCGGCGCGGCCGCAAGGTCGATACCGAGCGCAAGTTCTTCCCGGGTTACGTGCTGGTGAAGATGAACCTCACCGACGAGGCGTTTCATCTGATCAAGAACACCCCGAAAGTCACGGGCTTCCTCGGCGCCGAGAACAAGCCGATGCCGATTTCGGAAGCCGAGGCCATGCGCATCATGCATCAGGTGCAGGAAGGCGTGGAACGGCCCAAGGCGTCGGTGTCGTTCGAGATCGGCGAGAACGTCCGCGTGGCCGACGGTCCGTTCGCGTCGTTCTCCGGCGTGGTGGAGGAAATCGACGAGGCGCGCTCGCGCGTGAAGGTCGCGGTGTCGATCTTCGGCCGCGCGACGCCGGTCGAACTGGAGTTCGGTCAGGTCGAGAAGGTTTAGCCGTCGTGCCCGGCCTCGTGCCGGGCATCCGCCTCGTTATCGGCGCGGAATGGTTGTGAAGACGTGGATGGCCGGGACGAGCCCGGCCATGACGTGCGGAAGGGATTTCCGCGGAAAGCGGTGGGAGGTGAGGGCGGTCGCCAGCCGTTCGAGCCGCAACCACTAACAGGAGTAACGCATGGCAAAGAAAGTGACCGGATACCTGAAATTGCAGGTGCCGGCCGGTGCGGCGAACCCGTCGCCGCCGATCGGCCCCGCGCTTGGTCAGCGCGGCCTCAACATCATGGAATTCTGCAAGGCGTTCAACGCCCAGACGCAGAAGGAAGAAAAGAACACGCCGATTCCGGTGGTGATCACGATCTATGCCGATCGTTCCTTCACCTTCGAGATGAAGACCCCGCCGATGTCCTACTTCCTCAAGCAGGCGGCGAAGATCCAGTCCGGCTCCAAGGCGCCCGGCCGTGATTCCGCCGGCAAGGTGACCAAGGCGCAGGTGCGCGAGATCGCCGAGAAGAAGATGAAGGACCTCAATTGCGACACCGTCGAATCGGCCATGAGCATGGTCGAGGGCTCCGCCCGCTCGATGGGCCTTCAGGTGGCGGAGTAACCAACATGGCAACCGGAAAACGTTTGAAGAAGGCTCGCGAAGGCATTGATCGGGAGAAGCTTTATCCGATCGCCGAGGCCATCAAGCTGGTCAAGGAACGCGCCAAGTCGAAGTTCGACGAGACCATCGAGATCGC